>NZ_JJOV01000019.1:0-48144 GCF_000979385.1 Methanosarcina sp. 2.H.A.1B.4 | reverse complement strand
TTTCACCTGCGGAACGCGGGGAAGAGCTTGGGGACTTGCCCTCAATAGAGGGAGGAATGAACCAAGAAGCCACTCAGTCTTTAGCTGAGTGGTAGTTCACATGCAAATTCAACTCTTTTAGAGAAATTATTACTTTTCTTGAAGAAACGTAAAATAGTTACTGACATTGTTCTCTTTTTTGAGATGGATTACGATTTAAAGAATCACATGGCCAATCAAGGAACGATGTGTGCTAAAAAAGTCGATTTCGAATGTTAAAATATATATAAAAATCATCTAATTACTCTTATTGTGAGATAAACACAATTGGGGAGTGAAATATGGCTGATAAGACAGATAAAGTTGCGGAAAATATTCCCGGACCTTATTATGTAGATTATGAATGTATCGCATGCAACTTATGTGTGGATACATCACCAGAGAACTTTAAAATGACTGATGATGACTCTAACGCTTATGTATATAAGCAGCCGGACACTGATGAGGAAAAGGAAGCCTGTGAGGAGGCATTGGCAGGCTGCCCGGTTGAGGCAATAGGAAACGACGGCTAAAATTGCCTGTTCGATTTAAGTTTATTTCCTTAATTTTTTTCTGTATATCTATTTTTAGTTCGAGCAATTTCCTTCTCTATTTTGCAGGTTTGCAGTTTTTCTACAGTTTTTCTACAATTTTTCTACAGTTTTTCTACAGATTTTTTACAGGTTTTTTACAGCTGTTATTATATTCTTTATTCTGTCAACTCAATTTCGGAATAGATTCTGGAGAGCCCCTGAAGGGTGGAATACCCTTTTCTTGTGATGATATAGTCCCCGCGTTCATTCCTCTGTAAAACCATGCCCGTATCAAGCAGTTTCTGCAGGTGGAAGAGCAGGTTTCCACCGCGAAGTCCTGTGAGTTTCGAAAGCTCTGAGAAGGTCTTGCTTTCCCCTGAAAGTGCCTTTAGCATCAAAAGCCTCTGTTTATTTGCTACAGGCTCACAGACCTCAGAGACTATCCTTTCAGGCTCGATTGCACTTATATCCCCGTTTTCGTCTTTTTCTTCCCTGTCTTCATAGATCTGAAGGGAGCGCATAAGTTTTACCTGTTTATCAAAAAGATTGCTGGCTTCTGAAAAGCACCTGCTGCATTGAGGGGTTTTTGCTTCCTTCTTTAATTCTTCAAGCTTGTCCCTGTACATCCTGACAGTTCCCGCCTCGACCCTTCCTCTGCCAACAAGCCCTGCAGTTTCCTGTAAAAGGTCTTTAAACGCCGTTTCACAGAGTTCCCGCGTCTTACAGTTCCTGGTCATCTGGCTGTGCATCCTCTCGTTTGCGTCCTCGCAGAGGTAGTCTACCATGGGCTTCATGAAGTTCTTCCTCATCTCTCCCAGCATCCCTTCAATGTGCTGCTGGTTTGCCCTCTGCAAAAACCGTGAGAACTCATTCCGAAGAGAAGTTACCTCTTCCCTGATGGAGTGCAGTTCCTCTTTGTAGTAGACGTCAGTATCTCCGCTCGCAGTTTCCATTCTTATCAGCCTCTATGCCTATTGAAAAACCGGATTGCGTTAAATTAAAGGTAAATTATTTAAGGTTAGTCTAATTAACGATCAGGTCGGTCTAATCAACAATCATTTATATGAAGGACATATTATTTTTATCCACTGTATATTATTTTTATTAATTCCAGATCCTTTTTATTAAGGGTTATTTTTCTGTACCATTGGACGTTTGTACACAATTATGACGCTCAAGTATATAAATATATACAGCTTTTTAGAGTCCGGTGATAATGAATGGAATTACAGGACATAAACAACTTCGTACAGACTGCTAATGAAGAACAGCTCAAAGCCTTCGGGTTCCTTGGCCAGTGGATGATGGAAAACGGACCAAAGTACTGCACCTGTCCTTCAAAGTGCAACCAGAACTGTGAGCTTGCAAAAGCACTGGGCGGGGCACTCCAGGCTGCCGGGCAGAGGCTTCAGGGCCAGTAATTGAAAGAGTAAGCAGAATTCCTACTTGAGTTCTGCTGCCCCTTCATATTTTCTTCTTCGGCTTTGAGGCATTATAGGATTTGCTGCTGCTTTTTACGCTTTTCGTACCATTTTACGCAATTTTTGAATAAATCTGCCATATAGACCCGCTACATAGACCTGGGGGTTACAACACATTTATTGCCTGAATGACAGATTTTAATGTATAAATCAAATTATGAAACTATGAAACAAGGGGGAATTTAATATGGAACCAACAGCCTCAGATTGGATTAACTTCTGGGATGCAAACAGTTTTGCAGTGATTACCGACAATACAAAGCCAGCCATGAGATGGGCTGCTTCGGAACTCAAAAAGCAGGGCAAAAAAGTCTATGTCGTTGACCTCTCCGAAAAACCCGACCCCAGCTCCCTGAAAAGCGTTTCCGAACTTCCGACCGGCCTGGACCGTGCCATCATCGGCATAACAAAATCCGAACCCGGAGACCTGATCCCCGTCCTTAAAGAAAAAGGCGCCAAAAAAGCCTGGATCCACTGGAAAACCGAAACCGAAAAAGCTCTCAGTACCTGCAGAGATGAAGAACTTGAATACCTGGCAGGCCGCTGCCCCATGATGTACCTCGGAAGCGGGCTCAGCATACATGGACTGCACAGGGCGATTGCAAAGATGACGGGGAAATATTGAAAAAAAGGATGGGTTTTATTCACTATTATGAACCTTTTTGTGTTCACTGTTTCAAAACCCGGTCCCTATCCCCGTTCGCGCAGTGAACGGCTTTCTCATAACGCAACTCTGAGAAGTAATCTCTGCATAACAGACCACATGAATGCAAGCGATTCAATCCTGTGAAGCAAATTTCATTTTTCTTTCATTTTCTCCTTAAGAGCCTGAATATTTTGTTCGATTGTCTTTAAATATGGATGAGCAGGACCAAGTTTACTTTTAAATATCCTAAGGGAGCGTTCAAGCAGGGGCAAAGCCTCATCATATTTCTCAATGCGATAATAGAGTCCTGCTAGATTGTTTGGCGTGGTGGCAACTGATGGGTGTTCCGGTCCCAGCACCTTTTCACTGATTTCTAGATCCCGCTTATAAAGTGGGAGTGCTTTTTCGTAAAGGCGGTTTCAAATGCTTCGATGAATTCTTTCCTGTCAACAAAAGGCCTCTCTTTTTTTCCCAATTAAAGGTGTAGGACAAACTGCCAATCAATTCCTCCGCCAGGAGTGCAGGTCAACTAAAAATTTCCAATATTTGAGTGTGTTTTGAGGTTGTTCTATATTACTCTGCTGAATTCTTTCGATTCCAAAAATCGAAAAGCCTTTTCTAAAACTCGACCAAAAACTTTTTAAGTTTTCCCAGAGGGATATGTTTAATCTCATCAAAAAAATTGCGTATAACGGGGGAATGGTTAATACGGAAAACGTTAACATTACCGGTGAGAGCGGTAAGTGTTTTGAATCGATCAATGAGTCAAAAACAGTTGAAAAAGTTGACTTAACTGAAGTATGGAAAAGATGTGCAGCTTATATACTTGACATCTTTATCGTAAATCTGTTTGCTTTTCTTGTTCTTATAGCTAGCACGTTAACTATCGGTCCTCTGACTGAGATATATGGCATAGCCTTTGCAAATCTGGCACTTTTCGCTTATTTTGTTTACTTTGAAAGTTCAGCAGGGCAGGCAACACCCGGAAAAATGTGGATGAATCTGAAAGTGGTGGACCTTGAAGGCAGGAGGATCTCTTTCGTGAGGGCATTTTTCAGGTACTTTGCAAGAGGAATGCCGGCTCTTGTCCTGGTAGTCGTAGATGTAGCCGCTAACGGAGTGGGCATAGTTAACGCGCATCTGGTCTGGTACTTCTTCATACCTTTCGTGACATATATCCCGATTCTTTTTATGGAAGATGGGATGGGCGTTCACGATATACTGGCATGTACGGTTGTTGTGAAAGGCTCAGCCGGAAATAAGGAGTAATTCAAAGAATAATTCTTTCACTCTATCTTTTTCGATAAATTTATCTTTTTCGATAAATTTATCTTTTTCGATAAATTTTTCCTTTTTTTTCATATGCCTTTTTCAGCTGTAATGCGGCCGGACTTTACCGCCTCTTTCAGTGCTTGATAATCTCTTTCTGTCTGGTCGGCGTAAGCTACAGCAAAATCGGTTACGGCCTCGCAAAAAGTGTCACTCTTGCCAATGTATCCTGAAATGGAGGCTGCATCACCGGTCCTGGCGTGAGCCCGGGCGAGGCACACGCTGCACACCTTGAGATATGTTTCCAGGCCGGCTTCGTCCAGGGAATTCACGTCAAACGAGCCCTTCATATCTTTCAACTGACGCCAGTAGTACTGGATTCCAGTTGCCGGGTCCTCGATCCATCCCAGAAAAATATCACTGGCAGCCTGCATTAGCTTCTGTCCAACCACCACGCGCCGTGCCTGGCTGGCAGAATCCTTTTTTTCGACATAGGATTCCAGGGTCGAGGGGCCGGCCTCTTTCAGTTGCAGTATCAGAGCTTCATCTTTTTCAGTTCCTTCGAGAAGAAATATAATGCAGCGCGTCCCAATGCTTCCAATGCCGCCGACCCGCAAAGCCCCGTCAGAGATCCGAAAGTGTGAAACGAGGTGGTGTCGTTCCTCGGGCAGTGTGTTCACGAAATCCTGGTACAGCTTTTTAACATACTGTTCTGTCATTTCGGCTTTTCGTTCTTCGGGCAGGATCTCACTCAGACGCGCAAGGAGCGGAGGATCATTGCGAATTCGCCTCCTACCGTCGACCACCTCGGTGAGCTTTTCTATTGCATGCTCCCACGTACTCTCACGTGCTTTCTTGACTACTTTTTGAGCACTTTTCCCAGCCTTCCTGGAGGATTTCTCAAAGACCTCAAGGACCTTCTCCACCTCTACGTTGTAATACCACACGTCCAGAAAGGCAGACTGGGCAAAACGTACCATGGCCCTGCGATAGTATCTGCTGACAACCATTGCCAGTTTCCGGTTCACATCATCTTCAAATCCGTTTTCCCTTCCTGCGACCACCGCACTGGCAGCCAGGCGCTTGAGGTCCCATTCCCAGGGGCCGGGATAGGTCTCATCAAAATCGTTAATGTCGAAGACCAGCTTGCGCTCCGGGGTGGCGAAAATTCCGAAGTTTAACAGGTGCGCATCCCCGCAGAGCTGCACCTGCAGCCCGGTCACCGGGGTTGTGGCCAGGTCGGAAGCCATCACAACAGCCGAACCTCGCATGAAGGTAAAGGGTGACTCCAGCATGCGGCCGTATTTGATGGGCAAAAGGTGTTTCAGACGGTTCTTGTCCTGTTCCTGAAGCAGGAGGATCGGGTCGGATCGAGAAGGGTCAGGTACCCAGATCCCGTGGTTTCTGCGGGGTACATTTTTTCTCAGGGCCCTGCCCCTGTCCTGAAGATCTCGGATAGTAGTCATCCTTTGATTTTCTGACACCTCTAATCCCCCTGAATCATCTGGCTACCTTTTTTCGAACTCGTTTTTCGATTACATCAATAATTATTATATATATTCGCCAATATAAAAACGGCTGTGCCAGGATCCGGGGGAACGACCGAGATCTGTAATTAATTTTTCTCTGTAATATTAACCGATTGAAGACAGACTAATTAACCGATTGAAGATAGACTACCTGCGAGCGTTGAATAATTCTTATTTCCGCCAGCTCCTCTCCATTTTTTCATACAGGCCCAGTAAATTATTTCGCGTGATCTTGAAGTAGGGGTGGTCGGGTCCGTATTCTTTTTCTATTATGTCAAGGGCTTTTTCGTAAAGGTCGATTGCGGTTTCGTATTCGCCCATACTTTCGTGAAGGCCTGCGAGGTTGTTCAGGGTCGTTCCAACATCTGGGTGGGTTGGGCCGAGTGTGTTTTCATAGATCTTGAGGGCTCGTGTGTAGAGGGGGAGGGCATTTTTGTGCTGGCCGAGGATCCTGTGCAGTTCGCCAAGATTATTTAAGGTCTTGGCAACCTCGGGATTGTCCGGCCCAAGGACACGCTCACGGATTTCAAGGGCTCGCGTGTAAAGTTCAAGGGCTTTTTCATGACGGCCTTTCTGGACATAGACGCCTGCAAGGTTGTTCAGGGTCGTAGCAAAGCCGGCGTGTTCGGTTTTTCCCAGTTTTTCCATGATCTCCAGAGAGCGCGTATAAAGAATCAGGGCTTTTTCATACCTTGTTGTCTGGAAATAAAGCAGGGCAAGGTTGTTTAAGGTCTGGGCTATCTGCGGGTGTTCTTTTCCGTATACCTTTTCCTGAAGTTTCAGAGCCTGCCCGTATCTTTCCTCGGCTTCCTCAAGTTTTCCCATTTCCGAGAGCAGGACTCCAAGATTGTTCAGGGTGCCGGCAGTATAAGCCATGACTTTTTTATTCTCGGGCTCCTTTTCCGCAAGTTTTTCAAGCAGCCCGAGGGCATGGATGAAAAGTTCTTCCGCTTTTTCCGGCCTTTCTATTCCCTTATAATAAAAAGCCATCCTGTTAAGTGTCCTGACAGCTCCCGGATTCTCCGGACTCAGAAACTTTTCCTGAATTTCAAGGGCACGGTTATAATACAGAAGGGCTTCTTCCTGCCTGTCCATAACATAGTAGAGAATTCCAAGTTCACTGAGCGTATCGCCGGTCTCAGGTTGCTCCGGGCCTGAAGTTTTTTCACGGATGCTGAGTGCTCTTGAAAATAACTTAAGGGATTCTTCGTGCTTTCCCATGTAACGATAAATCCCTGCAAGCCCGTTCAACACACCTGCAGTTCCGGGATCTTCCGGCTCCAGTTCCCTTTCCGCAGTATCAAGCAGCTCTTCATACATGGGTAAAAGTATTTGCCAGGTTGCAGACCTGTAGAAGGGCTCAGCCAGGGAGGTAAACCACTCCACAAGTTCCTCAGGTCCCATTACCTCTTTTGCATATCTGAAAGCCTCCTGCAGTGCGACCTCATCGTCGGAGGTGACCAGTTCAGGGTCCAGGTTCTTTAGCTGCTTCTCGTAGCGCTCAAACAGAGCCCGTTTCTCATCTTCCCGCTTTTTGTTTTTCTCATCAGCTCTACTTGCGGCTGAAATTTCCTCTTTTTTAGAGCCATTTGTCGAATTAATCGTCATTTAACCCTCCTTCACGAAAAAACAGGATAATAAAGATCCTAAATCTAAATATTTCAAAGTCTTCCTATATTACACTATCATACGCACAAAAGCAGCATCCATTACAATTCTCAAAGTTCAGTCCTGATAACTTCGAATTGAGTTGAAGCTAAAGTAAAAATTATATCTAATGTAGAAGACCAGGCGTTTACAATAAGAAGGAGTAACATGAATACGAAAACTTTGAAAAAACTACTGAGTTTAGCTTTAATTTTGATGATACTGCCGTTAAGCGGGTGTATTGACAACAGTGGGAAGAATGTAACCTCTTCGGAAAATGAATCCCTGGTCGAAGGTGGGGATGTGCAGGAGCAGGAGCAGGAGCAGGCTTCCGAAGGCTCATATGTAGCCGGAAAGGCATCGGTCGAGAAAGTGATGATAATCATGACCCGTTCGATCCCTCCTCAGGTAAAGGTTGTGGCTTCCGGGATGCTTGGAGGGAGCTGCGAAAATATCGACAGTGAAAACATTACCATTATAAGGGAAGGGAGCCTGTTCCTTGTGGATCTGCCCACGCTTATCCAGAACGGTGTGCCCTGTACCCTTAACCTCGTCCCCTTTGAAGAATACGTTCCAATAGATATCGAAGGGCTTGAACCCGGGGAGTACACGGTCTCGGTTAATGGGGTAAACGCAAGCTTCGTGCTGGGGGACGATTCAACTCCCTCCAAAACTTACGGGACTATTCAGGGGAATATCCTTTTCGAGAGTCAGAAAGCACCTGTTGAGGACGTAACTGTCTACATCCGGCTTGAAGACGTCAGCCTTGCAGATGCTCCTTCAACCATTATTGCCGAAACCTCAATTGAAGGCGTGTCCGTGGGGCGTGAGGGGAATAATTCTATACCATTCACCATGGATTTCCCGGAACTCGCTGGTAACAGGAGTTATTCCCTCCGTGTTCACGTAGACGTTGACGGAGACGGCAGAGTTTCAAAAGGGGATTATGTGACAACCTGGCACAATGGGGTGCCTGCAGGTCAGGAAGAGGTCCAGCTGGACGTGACGGTAAGCTCGGTGTGATACTAAACTAAGGCAGCAAGTTTCAATAAGCTGCAAAATGCCCCCGTTTTAACATTTAGATCCCCTTTCAAAAATAAGGTGATTTTTGCAACAACGATTAAACTTATTGAATCTGCCGTAGGTCATAATTACAGATATCCCACAGTCCCATTTTGGAGGAAATGCGGGGGTATTCAGGTATGGCCTGACATATAACCTGACATATAACCTGACACCTGAAGAAACGGACGCAGTCTCGGACCATTATCCTGTGTATGCAGAGTTTTCGCCGTTTACGAAGGGAAATGACAGGAAAATATTAGAGGAATATTCTCCGGGTATTCTCCTGTTTTCTGGGAAACATCATTTTTTTAAGAAAAGGTATTTCATATATCTACCGATTAGGTTTTTTCTTGACAATAAACAAAGTTTTTATATGTATTGAGCACAATTACTTTTTAACTTTTAAACTTAGTAAATTCCATTGTATTTGGGGAAAACGATTAAGGTATTTAACTTACTGTCTTAACTTACTGTCTGGTAAGTTTTTCGAATTGGGGAAAACGATAGGGTACTTGATGCAATTGTCTAACCGAGTCTGCCAAAAATACTCGTTACTTTTAGCTCTGGCGTCTTAATGGATATAATTCGTAATATGGATACGAGTCAGTATATCGGCTGGTAGAAACATCTACTGCGTATATCAGTTCAGGGTTTGGAATAATAGTCTATTTGCCAGAAGCGTCTGTATTTTGCCAGGTCTCTTTATATATGCAGATTGAGGGGTCATGGAAATGAAAAGTATACTTGTAGTTGAGGATAGTCCTGCAATTATGGAACTTATCAGGTTCCTTCTTACTACTTTTGGCTATGAGAGTAGAGAAGCCATAGATGGGTTTGAAGCTCTCAAAATTGTTAAAGAAAACAGGTTCGATCTCATACTTCTTGACACACAGCTGCCAGGATTTGACGGGTTTGAAGTCCTTAAAGAGATCAAAAAGATCCCTGAAATCCGGAGGACGCCTGTAATTGCCCTTACAGCTCATGCCATGCAGGGGGATGAAGCCAGGTTCTTAAAGGCAGGATGCAGTGGCTATGTATCAAAGCCCATTGACATCGGCAGATTCAAATCAATATTAGATACATGCACAGGTTGCCAGGTATTGTAAGGAGTTTATACAGGTTCTGGTCCTTTAAGGGGGATGATGGATGGAAAATATTTCAAAGTCGCCGTTCACAAAAAGGTCTAACGAACTCATGCTTATTCTGGTCCTGGGTTTTATATTTACATTGGCAGCTTCTAGCTATAATCTTTTTGAATCTGTCGTATTGTTTGTTGAAAATTACATTCATGAGGGAATGGGACTCCTGCTCATTCTTTCGATATATACCTCGTTTGGACTGGGAATATTTTCTCTCCGAAGATGGATGGAACTCGAAAGTACCCTCACACTTTACAGGGAAGCAGAAGACGGTCTAAGGGAAAAAGATGTGATGTACAGGGCTCTATTTGAGCAGTCCAATAACGCTGTTATTATTTCGGATGGAAAAAAGGTTCTGGATATCAATAAAAAAGGTTGTGAAACTTTCGGTTTCGGGCAGAGGCGCCCACGTAATATTTCTCTACTGTCCTTCATTCCTTCTGAGTACCTTCCTGAACTTCAACAGGCGCTTAAGGAAACCTTCAAGCAGGATTCTTCTCACTTTGAAATGAGACACCAGAAACCTGACGGGGAAATTATTGATATCGAAGTTAGCCTGTCCCTTATCGACAGGAAAAACAATATTGTTCAGATTGTAGCTCAGGATATTACCAGCCTGAAAAATGCAGAAAGATGGGAGCATGAGAACCGGAAAAGGCTCCAAACCGTCCTTGACAATACACTTTGCGGTATCCTGCTGATCGAAGCTTCCTCCAGAAAAATTGTGGATGTAAATCAGGTTGCACTGAAAACTACGGGTTATTCTGAAAAGGAAATTATAGGAATGGTCTGCCACCAGTTAGTCTGCCAGGGCGGGGAAGAAGGATGTACTGACCTTTCTCTGGACCCGGCTGGAGACCTCTCGGAGGATTTTCTTTTCAAAGCCAGAGGAAAGCCCATACCAATCCTCAGAAATGTTGTGCCTGTCTCAATAGGAGGAAACGGTTATTTTGTTGAAAGTTTCATTGACCTCTCAGAACGTAAAAAGGCTGAAGAAGAATTTCTGCAGGCAAAGCTTGCAGCTACCGAAGAAAATAATATCCACGAGATTTGATTTTTGAGCCTGACGGGTCAGACTTTCCATAGATGATGAAAAGGATTGCAGTATCGTCTACGGAGCATTTGACCCCATCGTCGAGCCGGTTGAAAAGCCAGTGTTGATTCAGCTCTTGACCCTTTAAAAGAAAAGATGGGAACAGAGGCTCTGAAGGTTCTCTCCGTGTGGATGGACAGGAGCCGACAGCTAAACTTATGACCTCTATGATGGAAAATTATGGTTAATTTGACTGAAAAGGAGGATGAGTTGCTTTATAGCAAAGCTTGTTTTATAAAAACGTGTATGAATACAACTCAATTAGGGACTAACTGGATTATTTATTTTTAAAATTATTTTTTAAATAAAAAAACTTGAGTTCTATATATCCAATTAGCTTTTTTAAAAAATATTAATTATTTATAAATTTATCTATTAATTTTTATTAATATGTCATTCTTTTTTTATATTTTTTTTAAAAAAATATGTTATTATTAATCACCCTGATTAAAAATAATTTATAAAAAATGATTATCTATACACACATTTTCTTATAGGATCAGTTTCATGAATATTAAGTATGTAAATAATGCAAATATTGGGGGTATGTGCAATAAATAAACCTCTTGTGAGTTCGATAGCAATCCTGCTTTTATTCTGCTATGCTGCTCTTGCAGCTGATGTTGTGCCAACTGATATCATGCAGCCTGGCACACAGTCAAATGAAGTGAAATTTCTTGAATCTCCTGACAAGTGTGATAACTGTCATGGGGGATATGACAAAGCCGTTGAACCCGCATTCAACTGGCGCGGGAGTATGATGGCAAACGCGGGCCGCGACCCGATCTTTTGGGCCACTCTTGCAGTTGCAGAACAGGACTTCAATGGAGCGGGGGACCTCTGCATACGCTGCCACAGCCCCGGAGGATGGCTTGCCGGTCATTCCACACCCACAGACGGTTCAGGACTGACAGCTGGGGATTCTGACGGTGTTGAGTGTGATTTCTGCCATAAGGTCACAAATCCGGACAATTCCGATCCCATACTGATTGGTGTACAGAATGACCCGTTTTTGGCAAATGACCTCAACGATCAGGGTTCGGACCCTAATAATATTATAGGATACTATGGAACCGGAATGTATGCCATGTGGAACAATCCTGACAAACTGGGGCCGTATAGCGATGCTACGTCAAAGCACCGGTTTATTCAGTCCAGATTCCACCGTTCCGTCGACTTCTGCGGCACCTGTCATGATGTATCCAACCCGGCTGTAGGGGACCTTGCCCATAATTCTGGAGCGCTGGACCCAACCGGTGTGGTAGCTTCCGGAGAACCCGGTTCACCTGTCGAGGATAAGGCAGCTTTCAACAACTTCCCGTATGAGTACGGGATTGTGGAGAGGACCCAGAGTGAATATAAGGCAGGGCTTCTGTCTCAGACGCCGGTTTCGGATTACGATAGCCTTCCTGAGGTCCTTCAGGCAGGTGCGGTCAAGGCTGCCTATGACAGTGCTTTTGCGTCAGGTACCGGCGGAAACTATGCAGATGGCACTGTAAGATACTTCAGCTGCCAGAGCTGCCACGAGCCTCCAGTAGAGGGTTACGGTGCCAATAAACCCAGAACTCAGTTCAGGTCCGACCTGCCGCTTCATGACTTTACCGGCGGCAATTACTGGGTGCCGGATGCTATCCAGTATCTGGATGGCATTGGACAACTCAGGCTTGGCGGAGGGCTTACACGCACCCAGAACCAGGCAATAGATGCCGGGCAGCTCCGAGCCGGGAAACAGCTTGAGAATGCAGCTGTCCTGGAGGTAAATGGCAATACCCTGAAAGTCATAAACACTGCAGGTCACAAACTCATTACCGGATATCCCGAAGGGCGCCGGATGTGGGTAAATGTCAAGTGGTATGATGAAAGCAATAGCATTGTGAGGGAAGACGGAAAATATGGTCCGGTCCAGCTTGAGATAGATCTGGATGGAGATGGCGTGAATGACACTGTTAATACAATTCTGAACCTCAAAGATAAAAACACCAAAATATACGAGAGTCACCCCGCCATGACACAGGAATGGGCAAACCAGCTTATGGCTCAACCTTTTAATGTTCCAGTAGATCTGCCATTGAGCTATGACCGCTTTACAGGGGAGCCGGATTATACTCTCGGAGAGCTTGCTGAACAACCTGGGGGAACCACCTATAAGACGTTCCACTTTGTCCTGAACAATGCAATGGAAATGGATAACCGCATTCCGCCCTACGGAATGAGCTACGATGAGGCAAAACTCCGAAATGCACTTCCGGTTCCGGAAGAGCAGTATGGAAACCCCGGACCAAGAGGGGAGTACAATTACTGGGACGAAATAACCCTGAACCCTCCAGCTGGTGCTGTAAAAGCGGAGATACAACTCCTCTACCAGCCCACCAGCTGGGAGTATGTACTCTTCCTGTATAAGGCCAACACCGGATCGAACCCGTTCCTTGCAGAAGAAGGGAATAAACTACTGGATGCCTGGCTGAAGAACGGTATGGCAGAGCCCTATGAGATGGCATCTGCAACGTGGTATGCATAACGCTGAAGAAAGAGATGAGATGGACAAAGTGAAATTTAATATCCAGTAATAAGCCTCTTAAAAACAGGAGTTTGACTGAAAAGGATTTTGACAAAAGGGGAAATCTTTCTCCCCTTTCTCTTTTTGAATCTTAATTGGTTTTTACCAGACGACATTGTTTTTCAGGGTCGCCAGAATGTTGGTGAATTCATTGTTGAACTTACATTTTCGGAAGTCTGGGGAATCAAGGATGTTTTTCTTTACGGCCTGCATTGAAATAAGAAGGCTCATATCGGTGATGTATTCGAATCCTTCTTCGGGAGAGATGATGTTTTCTGCAAGAATTTCCAGAAACCTGGGGTCCAGGTCGTTTGTTAAGTAGGTGTCCAGAATCAGGAGGTCCATAATCCGTTTGTAGAAGTCTATGAGTTTCTGGTAGTAAGGCAAAGAACAGACACTTGCCGTATGTTTCTGGCTGTTGAGATAAATAAGATAGCGGGAGATTGTGCTTATCAGGGTTTCAACGGGCTCGCCCTTTGGGAATTTTATAGGGAACCTCTTCAGAATTTTAGGGCAAATGGTGTTGCCGGTGCACTTTTTTTCGCGGTTCCAGATTTCCGGGAAGGCTCTTGATATGGAAGAATTAAGGACGGCTGTAACGTAATGGTACATGGAAGGGTCGCCGAGAATTACTCCTATCCCACCAGCAAACACATGGTTTCCGGCTGCATCGTACGAGGCCTGCAGACGGTAGTGGTCGGTAATGATGATTTTGGGCGTGTTAATGTACTGCAAGAACCTTTCATCTTCCAGGCGGTAACAGTCGGCAGAATCAAGCTTTTCTCCCTCGGTTCCTAATTTGGATTTGATTCCCAGAAGCCTTTCATATGCCATCGGAAACTTTGTATTTAGCTCTCCTGGCTGGAAGATTCGGTATTCTTTCCTGACGCTGCAACCCCTGATCTCATAGGGCAGCATGAACCTGTACTGTGTCGCACGGATGGCAAATTCGTTGGGAAGAGCACTATCCAGGTAAGGATACATTAATTCCTGCTCTATGTTCACATTTTTGTACAGGTGTCTGCATACGTATGGTGCATCGGGGCTGTTTTCCCGCGATAGGCTAACCCTGTGCAAGAAATCATTTGTTGAGGGTACGCCTTCGAAGATCTCTACTGAGATGTCTTCCAGTGTGTGCGGGATTTTGGCAAGCCTTTCTACAATATCGTCCTTGCTCCAGAACATGTTTTTTCCCCTTTTTTACCCGGAATTATAACTTCTGTTATTATATATAATATAAGTTATTCACTCGGTACCTATTTACCGGAGATCAATTTTCATAAAATTTGACATTATAATTTAGATAAAACTTATTTTTGACCTTCTAAAGTTAACTTGTCAATTGTGAATATATATTCTTAATATAATAATCTTTTTCTAATGCCTGGTTTACGTATACAGATATTTCACTCCGCTGCAGGGGGCTTTCCAGGAGCCGAAGATCACTCGAATCTGAGTTTCTGATCCCGGTTGGAGGGGATGTTTGAAGTGCTGCACAGGGCTCTTCTCAGGTTGACAATTCATTGACGATGTCCAGCATCATTCTTGCATTTTTCAGCATATTGTGGTCGTTATTAAAGTAGACATAGGCTTTTTCCGGGCCTGCTTCAAGGATTTTTCTTGCGGTTTCCCTCATTTCCTTTCCTGAATAAGCATAGCAGTACCAGCCGTCCCGCCCATGCATCCGCAAATAAACAATTTTGCCGGGAAAGATCCGGTCTCGGAAGTCTGGGGAGTCTACAGATACGGGAGTTACTTTTTCCACAATTGTCGCACACAGCTCCTCGTCTCCCAGCATTTCTCTGTTCCGGATTTCTAAAGCAAACCTCTTCCCCAGGCCTGTGGCTTTTGCAAAGTCCAGCACTTTTCCTATGTCCTTGAACTTTGGTGGTGTCTGGAAGAGGTAAAAATCAATCAGAGGATCAAGGGGTTCGAAACGTTCCCTGAAATTGTTCCATATTTCAAAGGCTCTTTCATTGAATTGATGTTTATGGGTAACCGACATGTGGGCCTTTACGCTCCACCGCAGCCCGGCTCCTTTTACTGACCAGTTCTTTATCGTATCGAGAGAAGGAAACCTGTAAAAACTTGCATTTAGCTCTACAGCATTCAGTTTGGAATTCCTTACGAACCAGTCCAGGCTTTTCTCCTCATTCCACTCGTAGTACCAGCCGCTTGTGCCTACAAATGCCTGCATATAACCCCCCTGCACAGGTATCGGGTCTGCTAACAGATGTATCTTTGGTCTATGTATCTTTGGTCTATAGTTTTGGTTTTTCCCTCAGGAGATTTGTGGTTTCGCTCCCGGTTTTAAGAACTTGAGCTTTTCCTTGATGCATGCGCATTTTCGTCCCGATCTATAATAAGCACGAAGGGAAACCTGTTCTCCCGTTCATATCGAAAAAGTCTGTGACAATTTTTTTTCCATCACCTTTATCTATGTAATTATCTTTGATTACAGGCAGTTTCTTGAATGCTTCGATTTTTACATCGCTTTGGGATATTTTATCATATCGGGATGTTTTCTCATATGGAATCACCATATCAATCCCACAAAAATATTTTTTTCAGAAACCAGGCTAATTCATCGGATGGAAGCAGCATGTAATCAAATTTGATTATGTTTTTTGCGGCTCATTTTATGTTCAAACTCTTCTTCAGACGCTTCTTCGGTCACATCTGTTGCCAGTTATAAATAGGCCTGCGGAGCTTGCTCCAGCCTTCAAAACCATTTTCCCGGATTTCTTTGAGGTTATGCATTACCGAAGCTTCACAGCGGGGTTTTAAGCACTCGAACTTCTCACATGCTTCAAAAGTCCCGCATTCCCAGCACCCCTCGTAGCCTTTTTCCTTACAGCACTGAATTATCTGGCAGGGCTCTTCACTGCACCCTCCTCCTGTTCGACAGCCTTCAGAGCAGGAGTGGCTTATAAGAGCTTCAAGCACTGTAAGAAACACATCATACTGCTGGAACTCCGAACCAAAAGGACTTTTTACGCTGGCGTAGCTTTGAAAGTCTATATTCTCAAGTGCCTCTTTCAGCTGCCCCGCAAGTTTACTGTGTTTATTCTGAAAGTGGATACAGTCAGCGCAGTAAAGCCCGCAATAAGCTGTGAGTTCTTTTTCTTCTCCTTCCCGCATACGGAAAAATCTGACGTCCTTTTATATAAATGGGGTAGTAAAGTTATCCAGCATGGGAATTTGTTTTTCGTTACAATGTTCAAACCAGGGTTAGTTCTTTCAATACCTTCTTAAATATGTCTATTGTGTGGTATGTTATTAATTATAATTATCAAAACGTACATTTTCTTATTATGTTAATATATTTATTTATTATTTTAACCTGTAGTATTGGTAGGCTTTTTAAGGTGAAAAGTATCAAAGACACATAGCACCAGATGAGAAAAATATTGGTTAACTTTTCAAAATAAATTCACATCAGTCGATATATATCAATGTTACTTCTCCTTCTCTCGGGGAATTATCTTCTTCTTAAAGTTTGCATGCCCGGACTATAAAAAAGGAAATGACATAAATGACTTAATCCGCCGCAAAAAACCGTGGCCACCAGCCTGATTTTTCATTCAGTTCCTTATTGATACCAGATATTCCGTAGGGTCTATGAGGTTTTCTGGTTTTTCTTCTGAAAACCAGTTCCCTCCAAGATAGTCTCTATTGGCGGTAATGGGTTTATCCTTCCAGAGTTCAAAATGCAGCATGCTGGGGTTTTTATTCTTTAATTTCCGGATATAAGACGGAGAGGATTCATTTATTTTCGCACAGTTGAGGACCATTCCCACGCGCCCTATCAACTGTCCGGAGCCTGCCTTATCTCCTTTTTTCACTGTGCACTCTGCAAGTTCCCCATACTTGCAAAACGTCCCTGATGTGTTTTTGATTATCACGTAATATGTCGGGTTCCAGTAAGGCAGGATCTCGGGGGAAGTCATAAGGTCGGTTTCCGAAACGACTCCTTCTTCAATTGAAAGGACCTCAGTATTTTCGGGGGCATAAAGGTCAACCCCGCAGTGGTATCGGTCTCCCCTGTCCTCCCAGAAAGAGCCGGCGTCTCTATTTTGCGGGATTCTTCCGGGAACTGTTTTTTTCAGAAATGTTTCTTCCGAAACCGTTTCTTCTGGGATTATCGGATTTAGAGGCCATTGTCTCATAAGATTCCAGTGTATGTCGGAAGTTAAAAAACTTTCTTTGATCTGTTAATTCGGAAAAGAAATAATGTCAGGTATCCTTGTTAATCCACTTTTATCTGATCCTTTTGTTCTCAATGGCCAATGGATGATGTTGACCTTTTCAAAAACAATGGATATAAAATGAAGGAAATATATCCTAACAGGCATCAGTAACAATTCTCTAACAGTTGTAGGTGAAAACATATTTTTTCACTTTATTTCAGCCTTTTTGATTTTTCTTCTAGCTGCCAGTGATCACTACAAAAACTCATCTTTTGTTCTCTATTTTTTTCTTTTCAAGTTTTGTCAAGGGAAGGCCAGCATGCGGTCGGTGAGTATCTCGGGATCTGAGAGAATCGGATTCAAAAACCGCCACGATTCACTAAAAAAACTCAAAGAGAGTAGATTTTCAGTAAATGGAAAATGTTTAATTTTTTAGTTTTAAATTTTCTTTTTTTAATTTGATATATTTATATATTATTATGCAAATATTTTTAGTCATCTATGCAAAAATCAGGCACGGAGGAACAATTATTTCACTGAACTAATTTTGTGCATGGACAAGGAGAAGAGCCTGTGGACCTGTGGACAGTGGCTCCAGAAAAGAAGCAGGTTCACCAATAAGGTTCACCGATTATACTGAAAATATATACTGAATTTAGTGGGGGTTAGTGTATGAACCAAAAAGAATGCAACCTATCGTTAGATGAGCTTCTGAAATTTGACGGTGTAGCAGCAGCCGGGATTTTCAGCCCGGAAGGAAAGCTTGTGGAGTATAAATCCAAAACCGAGATGCCCAAAGAGATGGCTGAGACGACTGCCAAATTTTGCGGAACCGTAAACATGATGTTCGATGCTCTGGCCAGTGCCTACACACAGCTCTACAAGATGAGCTGGATACCTCAGCACAACTGGATGTACAGCGGCGGCGATTGGACCGTTATGATCTCGGGGACAAGGGGAGTCTTCGTCGAGAGTTCCAAGGCAGATTTAAAACAGCTCCTCAAAGCCCTGGGGATGTGTTAATACTCTTTTAATAAGCCCGGCTAACCATCTATGGTTAGCCAATCATTTACGAAACAATACTCTTACGAAACAATACTTTTCGAATTCATTCGATTTGGAAGACCTTGTTGATACAGAGAAATCTCTCAAAAAGGGAAACTATAAAAATTAAAAAAATAAAACCAACTTTTAAATAAAAAATGTTATGTACCATAAGCCTAATTTAAATCTATGGGACAGATGGCAGAAGCTATTGTCTACATTTTATTCCTGATTTTCGCAGTATGGCTCGTAAAAGCATTTTTCAGCATAATTCCTGAGCTGTTAAATTTTCCATGAATTTTTGGTCATCACTGCTAAATAGCCGAGATTTTGATTCTCGATTTTTCCAGTGCCGTTGAAGATTTTGTTTTCATCTTCTCGAAGCCCACCGCCTCAAGCCGCACCCGGCGCCTGGCAGGAACAAAACAGGAGATTACATTTTGCTTATTTTGGAATAATCCCGGCTAATTGACTCCGGAGCACCTGGCATATGACCTGGGGTCTAAAATTTGAAAAAAGGCAGTTGAATTTAAAAAACAAATGTTAATGGTTTTTGGGACCCTCAAACTTTTTTCTGATCACTTTTTGTTTCTTCAGCCTGAATTTTCTTTGAATTTTATCCTGAATCCTGTTCCCACCCCTTTTTCTAGTTCAATACTCCCATTTATCTGTTCCACCAGGGCGTTTACAAGTTGAAGTCCCAGGGAGGGGGTATTCCTGAAATCGATATTTTCCGGCATGCCTACTCCATCATCCGAAACGGTCAGCGTAAACTGAGAGGTATCATCATTTTCTGTCCGGTGGAATTTGATCAGGATTTCTCCGTTTCTTCCCCTGGGAAAAGCGTGTTTTAAGGAGTTGGAAACAAGTTCACTGACAATGATCCCGAGGGGGATTGCCGTGTCCATTCCAAGGGATACGTTTTCAAGGTCCAGCTTTAAACGGATGTCCTCTGTCCCGATTTTATAAGACTGGATAAGTTCTTTTGCCAGTTTTCGGAGGTAGGCTGTAAAATCAAGGTTTTCAGAGTCTCCAGTTTTGTAGAGTTCCTCATGGATCAGGGACATTGATATGACCCGGTTCTGGCTGTCCTGAAAAGCCTCTTTAACTTTTTCATCACTGAAGTGTTCAGCTTGCAGGCTGAGCAGGGAGGAGATTACCTGCAGATTGTTTTTGATCCTGTGGTGGATCTCTTTTTTGCGAATTTGTTCGGTTTTTAAAAGTGCCTGCTCTGCTTTTTTGCGTTTGGTAATGTCGATCAATACACCTACAATCCCGATTACGTCCCCTGCGATATTACTGTATGTAGCTTTATGGGCTAAAAAATCCCTGAATATTCCGTCTTCGGCGCATCTTATCTGTATTTCATGAGGCAGGCTTCTTCCTTCTTTTAGTAGTATCCGGTCATAATATTTTGAGACCCGGATCATTTCTTCCGAAAACTCTTCCTTAAACTCATCTATTGAATGCCCTATGACTTTTTCTTTCGGAAGGCCCAGGATATAGCTGGCAAACATCTCATTGCAGCCCTGGTAAATGTAGTTCAGGTTCCTGTAAAAAATGGGGGCTGGTATCGCATCAAGAACTGTCTCCAGAAAAATAACGTTATTCTGAAGGGCTTTTTCCACCTGCTTGCGCCCTGCAATTTCCCGGGAAAGCTGCTCATTTGCTTTTGTAAGTTCGGAGGTCCTTTCTTCAATCAATTCTTCAAGCTGTGTCCGGTGCTGCTTCAGTTCCTCTTCTGCACTCATGCGTTTGATTACTTCTGCAATCATAAATGCCACCGAATTGAGGAAATAGGTGTCTTCTCCCGTGAACTTCCTTTTTTTAGTACTGTGGGCTCCCAGCACTCCAAA
Organism: Methanosarcina sp. 2.H.A.1B.4; assembly: GCF_000979385.1. NCBI lineage: Archaea > Methanobacteriati > Methanobacteriota > Methanomicrobia > Methanosarcinales > Methanosarcinaceae > Methanosarcina > Methanosarcina sp. 2.H.A.1B.4. The sequence goes on along the minus strand of NZ_JJOV01000019.1, from coordinate 28,077 downwards.
GGGGTTTTCACTGTTTTCTATGGCGACACTCATCCCACTGACCACACCATGTTCTTTCAAAAGTGGGGGGGCACTGAAACGCTTTTCCTCCCTGAGGTTTTCTACGATAACGGGGATTTTTGAATAAAGGGTGTATCCTGCCTGGGATTCCATTTTTCCCTCAATGACAGCTTTTCCCACAAGTCCGGGTTTCCACCCTACTCCGGCCCTGAGCAGGAAATTTCCATCGGGTAAAAGTTCCAGGATTTTACAGTATTCGAGTTTCAGGGTACTGGCAACCAGCTTTACACTTTCGTCCATGAAGGATTGAAGGCTTTCAGACGCAAGGGCTATCCTCCCTATCTTGTAAAGAACATCATGCTGTCTTTCCTTGATACGGAGTTTTTCTTCCAGTTCTTTCTGACCGCTTATATCAAATCCGTAAACGTTTACGTATTCTTCAGGCAAAGGGTGAAACGTGATCAGGTATACTTTTTTTCCCACTTTAACTTCCATTTTTTCCGGGCTATTCAGAGAAAGTACCCTCTGCACAAAATCTCCGATACAGGAAGGTAGTTTTTCTCCAACTCCCACACTCCATTTTTGCAGCAGGGATTCACCTGCGCTGTTTGAGTAAAGAACTGTCCCATTTTTATCCAGACGGAGCACAGGATTCGGGTTCGTTGATGGAAATTGGTCCATTTTTCTCCTTTTCCTTTCGGGATTTCCCTTCTTATGACCTTCAGCCCGAAAGCCGATACTTGCAAACCAGAAAATTCGCTACTTCGAAATAAACTATAATATTATAGTATACTTTAACTCTAATTAATTGTTTTCTCCGGGTATTTTATCTATGCTTTTTTATTTCACTGAGCACAAAAGTTATATAAGTTAACTGAGTAAATATTCGGTGCGAGTAATTTATATTAAAAGAAATATACTCAAATAGATACATTAAAAATATATAGATAACTATGCCATACATATATTACTGGGGTAATCTATTTATAGATACTCGGCAACTATACTATGTCGAAGAGAAAACCGAAACCAGACAAAAGTAAAAATAAAATATAAATTAAAATAAAAACAGGTGATATAAAAATGGAACAACTCAGAAACTTAATTATCGAGAACGTGGCAATGTTCAATAAGGCATTTCCGGACAGGTTCTGCCATAGCCCGGATGTAATCTCAGCGATCTCATACGACTATCAGTTCACTTACGGACAGGTAGAAAACGAGATTGAGAAGATGGTTCATGAAGGAGTTCTTGACGCAGAACTTTCCGATTGGGATGGAATAAAGCTCTTATAAGTACGGAATAAGGCGTTAAGAGGAATATTGCTTCTTTCCGATAAAGGGAAGAAATAAACTGAAAATCACAAAACACTGCACGACGACAAATTGGATTGAGTAAGAAGTATTTAACTGCAAAACAAATAATTTAAAACAAATACTTGCTAAGGATAAAGAAAATTATACAGATGGAATTTCAACTGAAATTTCGCCCGTAAATAACTTCTTTTCCCCAAAAACTCTTTTAGTTCCCGGCAAGTTCCAGAAGCGGACATTTCACAAAGTTTCTATTCTTCTGATAATATCTCTTGGCATGTTCCACCAGTAGGGCATGATACTCCTGATACACAACAAGGTCTTCCGGAAGATTTTCTTCAAAAAGGGCCTTTATTTCATCATACTTTGCCTTTTCTTCTACCAGAGCCAGGTTTGTTACTATTCTCCTTGTATATGCATCGACCACAAAAGAAGGCTGTTTGAAGGCGTAGAGCAGGATTGAATCGGCAGTTTCGGGCCCCACACCTTTTAAATAGAGGAGTTCTTCCCGGGTCGGGGTTCTATCGTTCAGATTTGAGAACCATCCGGCAAGGATTTTGAGGCGTTCAGCTTTCTGGTTGTAGTAACCTGCTGGTCTGATGGCTTCTTTTAAGGTCTCCAGGTCAAGGGAAATCATTTTTTCCGGGTCAAGGACATTTAGCCGTTTGAGGTTAAGGAGAGCCTTTTCAACCTGCTGCCAGCCTGTGTTCTGGGTAAGCAGTGCCCCACATATGATCTCAAACTGCTGGTTTCCCGTCTGCGGATAGCTGTAGTCCCCCGGATGATATCCCTGAACCGAGCCGGTTTTTGTGGGGTTTGTCCCGCCTTTGTCATGAAGCTCGATAAGGGGCCACCAGCCCTGCGGGCCGCAGGAATCAAGGAGATAGTCGTAAATTTTCAGGATAATCGGATTATGGATACTCATATTCTTAAAAATGGTTTTCTGATTTTTGTTCTCCATTTTTGGCACATCGGAATTAGAGATCAGGCTTAAATAATGCTACCCTTGAAGTATCAGTTTTCATTTTTGTGTATTATAGGCATGGTAAAAGTAAAAATGCTACCCTTCCCAACTTCGGATTCAACCCAAACTTCTCCGCCGTGCATCTCCACAAAGCGTTTAACAAGCGCAAGGCCAAGACCTGCTCCTTCCTGCTCTCTTGATTCGAATTTTTCAAGTTGCACGAAGGGCTGGAAAATACTTTGATGGGCTGCTTCCGGAATTCCAGGTCCAAAGTCTGCAACACTGATAAGCACCTTGTCTTCCGAAAACCTGGAGGATATATTAATAGTGCTCTCTTTGGGTGCAAACTTTAAGGAATTGCCCACCAGGTTATATAATATCTGCTTTAACCTGGTCTTATCGGCTCTCAGGGTAGGTGTTTTCGGGCTGATCTGGCACATTATACGGATGTTCTTCTGAGCCGAACGTGGTATCAGCATTGTCTTTATTTCCTCGACCACTTCCTGCAGGGATAAGTTCTCAAGGTTAAGCTCTGTCATTCCGGCTTCAACCTTTGAGAGATCGAGGATATCATTAATTAACCTTAAGAGGTGCTTTCCACTCTTTGAAATATTATTAACGTGCTTTAGCTGCTTTTCATTTAATGGGCCGAAGACCTGGCTGAGCAGCAGGTCTGAAAAACCGATTACGGCATTTAACGGGGTCCTCAGTTCGTGGCTCACAGTAGCTAAAAACTCACTTTTGGAACGGTTTGCGGTTTCTGCATTCAGCTTTGCCTCATTTAAAGCTGCTTCTGTTTTTTTCCTTTGAGTGATATCCACAAACGATCCCATTATCCCTATTTCGCGGCCATTTTTATCCCGGAGCAGGTTTGCCGAAAGATGGACATCAAAAAATGAGTTATTTTTCTTTCTGGCAACCAGATCTCCTTCTAACTTCTCTTCGGAAAACGTCTTCCAGAAAATTTCTGCTGTTTTGTCCTCTTTTTCCCAGAGGCATTTGCTGTTTTTTCTCAGCAACTCTTTCTTATTCCCATATCCCCACAATTTCATGAAAGAAGGGTTCACGTAAGTCAGGTTTCCGTTAAGGTCAGCAAAAGCTATGGCACTTATGGAGGATTCTATAGCAGTGTTCTTAATTTGCAGGTCTTCTTCGGCTTGCTTAAGCTCAGTTATATCCAGCATCACCCCGATAATTCCCACAACCTCCCCTAATACATCCCTGTATGCTGCCTTACTGAATACAAAATCTCGCTGCTCCCCATTTTTACATATAACCTTGCTTTCATAACACTTTGTTCCTCCGTATCTAAGCAGCTTAAGATCGCTTTTTTTATGAAAAGAAACCATCTTTTTTGAAAATGAGTCGGGGAGTTCTTCTATTGTGTGCCCGACGATCCTTTCTTTCGAGAGGCAGGCGACATTACTGGCGAAAAGTTCATTGCAGCCCTGATATTTCAGGTCCCTGCCTTTGTAAAAAACCGGAGCAGGGATTGTATCAAGCAGGATTTTTAAAAATTGGATCTTCTCCTCGAGGGCTTTTTCAGCCTGCTTGCGTTCGGTTATATCAAGGATGATACCCTGAAGATGGATCTCGCCTTTTCCGTCCCTCTGGATAAAAGTTCTTTCATCCACCCAGCGGACTTCTCCGGATTTGGTAAAGATCCGGTATTCAGAGGTATAGACGTCACAGCCAGCTTCCACATTTCTGGCAACGTCATCCCCCACTTTTTCACGGTCTTCCGGATAGACAATGTCCGTGTAGAAAATCTTTTTTGAGGTTGAGATTAAATCCTCTACTTCATACCCAAACCTTGTAATGTTTTCCGATACAAACTCTATTGGCCAGCCTTCCTCATACTTCCATAAAAAGACAATTACAGGGCTGTTGTTGATTATTTGTTCCATTTCTTCTTTTAACTTATTGGAGTGCTCAAGCTGCCTCGCATAGTCCATGAGGGCTTTTTCAGCCTGCTTGCGCTCGGTTATATCTCGAGAAACGCTAAGCAAAGCCGGGTTCCCTTCATATTCGATAATTCGGCTGTTTATTTCGAGAGGGATGACAGCCCCGTCCTGATGCATGTAATTTACTTCAAAAATAGCACTCCCTTTCAGGTATATCTCCTCAAGGTGCTCAAAATAAATCCTCTTTGATCTTACCAGGACTTCCGGGGTAATCTGCAGCATTTCATCCCGGCTGTAACCACTCTGCTCGCATGCTACCTGATTGACCTCAAAGAAACGGCCTTCAATATCATGAAGAGCAATTCCGTCACTGATATTTTCAAAAATAATCCGGAGTTTGTTTTCAGATTCTCTCAGGGCTTCTTCTGCTTGCTTGCGTTTGGTTATGTCCAGCATCACTCCAACAATCCCGGTGGATTTACCTGATATATCCCTATATACTGCCTTATTGAAGAGAAAATTCCGGAACTCTCCGTTTGCGCATAGGACCTCTTCCTCATAATACTGTGTCCTTCCATTTTCAAGCAACTTAAGGTCCTTTTCCCTGTAAATGGAAGCCAGGTTTTTCGGGATTTCCTGAGCAAACTCATCCACGGTGCGGCCGATAATCTTCTCTGCCGGGAGGCCCAGAATCGTGCTGGCAAAGAGCTCATTGCAGCCCTGGTACCTTCCGTCCCTGTCTTTGTAAGAAACAGGGGCAGGAATAGTATCAAGCAGAGTTTTCAAAAATTGTACCTGGTTTAGAAGAGCTTCTTCAGCCTTCTTGCACTTGGTCATGTCCAGGGCAACCATAAGTATGGCTTTCTTTTCCCCGTAATCGATAAGTTGCATTTTCAGTTCAACTTGAATGGGAGTCCCGTCCTTGCGAGTAACGGTAAGATCAAGGATTGCATGGTTCTCCGTCAGTGCCTCGAGACCTGTGGCTAACTTACCGGCAGATTCGGGAGCAACAATGTCATGAGGCTCCATTTTCAACATTTCGTCCCTGGAATAACCCAGAATCTCATATGTCATCTTGTTCATATCCAGAAAACAGCCATTGGGTTCTATGATAGCGATGCATTCGCTGGCATTTTCGAATATCGCTTTCAGCTGTTCCTGGGATTCTTTCAGGGCAAGTACCGCTTTTTTTTTCTCGTCTATATTTTCAATATGGGAGACACTATATAGAGGCCTGTTTTCGTGAGTTCTGATCATGAAGGTTGAAACCCTGGTCCAGATAGGGGTTCCTTCTTTTTTTATGTAGCGTTTTTCGATCTGATAGGCCCCTGCCGACTTATTTATAATTTCATTGAAATGACACAGGTCCAGTTCAAGATCATCGGGGTGAGTAAGGGATTGAAAATTCAGTTCCAGAAGTTCGGCTTCGGAATATCCTAAAATCCCACATAGTGTGGAATTTACCTTGATCCATTTGCCACCTATTCCCACAAGGGCTATGCCTATCGGGAACTGCTCGAATACCGGGCAATTGCATATTTCTGCTATTTTCAGAGTTTCATTGTTACTTTTGGGATGGTCCTGCTCCCTCACAAAAACACAGTATTTCAGCTGTTCCCCAACCTTCAACTTTTTGCAGCTGAAAATAGCTTTCTTAATCGTGTTTCTGTTTGTTACGATATTTGCTTTGAAGCTTTCATCCATGCCATGTTTTATCCGATTAAACAGGTTAACCTCAATTCCATTACTGTCCAGGACCGGAAGCTCACTGATCTGCTTTCCCATCAGATCTGTCCGGTCCCATCCGGTAGCACCAAAAAAAAGAGCGTTAATAAACTCAATTTTCCCCTCAGAATTGACTATGCAAGCCCCTTCAAGGAAACCATCAAGGAACGAAAAAATGAACTCCTGCGTGTCTCTAATGCAAATCACATCCGTTTTTAGAAAAAATGGCCTTCTATATTCCTGTACAAAACTTCAATCTCTATAAAAATATGTACATCATTTATATATATCTACGGATGTTTTTTCTAGTCGAATACCCGGTAGCTTGCCACAGGATGCGCCAGAACAACTTGATTTTTGAATTTCCCATAATCCGTCTGAATCAAAAAAAAGATAAATATTTTTCTCATCTGCCTTATGGGAGGCAGAGGAAAAATTGCTGAACCGCCTTCAAAAAAGATTAATTGCTTTCAGAAGCAGGCTTGCATCGATCAATAACGGTGCTTATACCTTGTTTTGATGGTTGCCCTTCATTCTGCACAATTAAAGCCAGCAGCAGTACGTAGAGGATAATTGTAGTAATCGCATTCGTAACCTGCTTAAATAATTTTATACTATCCATTTTTCCCTCCTGATGAACAAAGACTTTCATATTTTTTTGATATATACAGGTTCCCGCAGTATTATATCTTATTTTTTTAAAAATAAATAGTGCATACCTGGTGACCTTTCCTTTGTTTCTTTGTACTTAGGTTCGGGAGATCTTTTCTTAAACAAGCTCCTATGGGTAGAAGCCATACGTTTAAGATCGAGAACGTAAAAAATGATAAGAAGGAACAAAACTCGAAATGAAGCAATTCCATAGGTAGGTAGTTGCCCAAAGAGGAGATTGAAAAAAATATGGCATATCATGAGCTGGCATCTTATGATTCGAAGTTTATCGATTTTAATGAAAACTCCAATTCGGGGGTAAAATTTTGGCTTTGATCACCAGACATAAGGTTGTAATTGTAGTTTTAGGGATTCTCGTAATCGGCATTTTTTCACTGGTTATGGTAGACGGAGCCTTTCTTCCGAAGAAATATCTTGAGCCCTGGTCGGGGACCTATCACACGCAGTTCGAAGACCCGAGGGTTCAGGTCCTGGCCCACGGGATGCTTGCCCCGAATTCCCATAACCTGCAGTCCTGGAGGGTGGTCCTTGAGGGAAATGACAGCTTTCTCCTGTACGTCGATTCGGACAGGCTCAGCCCCAAAGCCGATCCACCGGGCAGGCAGGTGACAATTAGCCAGGGGACCTTCCTTGAATACGTGAGGATTGCCGGAGAAGAGCTTGGGTATGAAACTGGCATGCAGATTTTCCCCGAAGGGGAATACGGGCCTGATGGGACGGCAGCAAATCTGGGAAGTAAACCTGTTGCCAGGGTGGCCCTGCAAAAGTTAAGGGAAAATGAAACCGGCGCAGGGACTGAAAATTCGCCTCTCTATGATGCGATGTTCGTTCCGGACACATACAGAGTTCCTTATAAAGAAACAAAACTTCAGGCAGAAGATGTGGAGAAACTCGAAGCCCTGAGCACGGAAAATGTCACAATAGTCATCTTCCAGGCTCCTGAGGACCTTGAAAAACTCGGGGACATTGCTTTCAGGGCGGCTGAGGTCGAGGCGGGGCTTGACCGTATCCAGGTTGAAGGCTCCGAACTTTTCAGGCCCAACGAATGGCAGAAGAACGAGTTTCGCTACGGTTTTACCATGGAAGGCCAGGGGCTTTCGCCCCTCAAAGTTCATGTACTCCAGGGCCTCGTATCCCTTTTTCCCTCAATGAACAGCCCTGAAGCCTCAAGGGATTCTTTCCTCAGCCAGACCGAATCTGCCGTGGAAAACACTCCCGCATATGCCCTGATAATCACAAAAGGCAACAGCTGCACGGCCCAGGTTGAATCCGGTATCCTCTACAGTCGCTTCCTGTTAACAGCCGCAGACATGGGATATGCCATGCAGCCCCTGAGCCAGGCTACTGAAGAGTATCCGGAAATGGCTGAACTATATAAGGAGATTCATGAAGAATACGCCGGGGAAAACGAAACAATCCAGATGCTTATAAGGATGGGGGTGCCGGAAAAAGAGGTCCCTCCGACGATGCGGCTTGATGTGATGGATATCATCGAAGTATAAAGAGCTACATAAGGCTTTGAAGTGCTCCAAAGTTTTTTTGGCGCTCTGTAGTGATCCCTGCAGAGCCCTTTTCCCCTTTTGTTTTATTTCAGTCGAATACTCCGTAGCTTGCCACTGGGTGCGCCAGAACAACTTGATTTTTGAATTTCCCATAATCCGTCTGAATCAAAAAAAAGATAAATATTTTTCTCATCTGCCTTATGGGAGGCAGAGGGAAAATTGCTGAATCGCCTTCAAAAGAGATTAATTGCTTTCTGAAGCAGGCTTGCATCGATCAATAACGGCGCTTATGCCCTGTTTTGAAGGTTGCCCTTCATTCTGCACAGCAGTATAAGATCCCTGGGGTTTTTCCGGGGAATATGTAATAGTAAGCACTCTCATTATGCCCAGCACAAGCAGCAGTACAGAAAGGCTCAAAACAAATTCATACCCGAACTTCTGGGCATAAAGGCCCACAGCGATCTCACGCAGGACTATTAAAATTGTGGCATCCGTTATACTCGTAAGCTTGATCCGGTCGTGTTCGTGGTAATCAGCAAAAGCTTTGAAAAGGTCAATAACAATAAAAACTGTCAGTACACTTGTTACCATGTGATTGAATCCGCTTTCAAGGGACTCAAAAATAATGAAGCGAATATCCAGTAAGGTTTTTGCCATTCCCACAACTAAAGCCAGCAGCAGTACGTAAAGGATAATTGTAGTAATCGCATCCGTAACCTTTTTAAACAATTTTATACTATCCATTTTTCTCACTTCATATAATTTTACCATGCACATACTTTTTTAATTATATAGAGTTATTGATGCTTTTATCTATAGTTAAAAATAAAAATATATATTCTCATTTCTCTGCATCCTTCCTGTGTTTCGTCGGTTAATTCCAAAATAGTTTTGTTTTGCCTGGTTCATCGATCCCGTTTATCATGAATGAACCACGGATAAACACAGATGGCCTCAATCCATTTTTATCCGTGTCCATCTTTGGTTCTTTTATGGACAACTCATTGTCCAGAATTTGGAATCGATGCACCAGGTTATTTCGTAATGAGTCCGGAGTTCCTTATTCATACCTCAGTGCATCCACTGGCTTCAGTTCCGAAGCATTCTTTGCCGGCACCAGGCCCGCAATCAGGCCCACGATGATTGAGACAAGAGTTGCGATAATGGTCCCTTTTATACTGAGGGCAAATTCAAAGGGGGTTTGCATTTTCATTGAGATCAGGAGCAATATCGCCTGTACGACAGCTGTGCCAAGTAAAATTCCTATTATTCCGCCTACAAGGCTGATCATTGCGGAGTTGCAGAGAAAGATAAGCATGATATCTTTGTTCTGTGCTCCAATTGCTTTCATTATCCCGATTTCTTTAGTTTTTTCGAGGACGGATGTAAACATTGTGTTTGCAATCCCTGTAGAGCCTACAAGCAAAGAAATGCCTGCAATAAACGCCAGAAAAGCAGTAAGCCCGCTAATAATCTTTCCGACGCTTTCCATTTCCTCTTTTCCTGAGTAAACATAGAAGTCCTGATTCTTTTCATTAACTCTTCTTGAAAGCCTCAGAAGTTCCTCCATTTCTTTTAGTGTGGCGTCGTAATCGGCGTTTTTATAGAGTTTTATCTCAATAGAGTCATAGACATCCTTCTCTTTTTCACTATAATAACTGTCTTCATCGGTTGGAAGGGAATAAACTTCCTCATAAGGCATGTAGATGCTGCTTCCAAATCCAAAGCCTCCAAATAGCCCTCCTTTATCTGCCAGAATCCCAATTACCCTGTAAGACTTGCCGTTGAGGAGGATCATCTGATTGACCATGATTTTCCGTCCCAGCTCTTCATTGTCAGCAAGTTCACTGGATATGACAACTGAAGTACGGTCTCCGGGCTGCAGCATCCGTCCTTCTCCTACCTTTTTCTTGGTGATGTCAGGCCAGACCCGCGGGTCCACACCATTGATGCGGACGTATGTCTTCTTTCCTCCGAATTCCAGTGTAGCGCTGCTATCTACGTTAACGTTGACATACTGGACTCCGGGAATGCGGTGGAGTGTGAACACATCCATCTTTGTTAGTTTCGGGCTTTTCGGTTCTTCATAATTCACAGGACTTCCAGAACCGCCTCCGCTATCACTTTCATTTTCACTTTCTACATTTACACTTTCCTGGGAGTAATCTACCTCTTCAAAATTAAATGGGACAGAGGCGACGATGGTGATCGTATCGCCTCCCAGTTCTTCGAGGGATTTGGTTACCTGTTCCTGGAAATATTCCCCGGTTGTGACAATGGCCATTACCGAGGCAATGCCTATGATTACCCCTACAATGGTTAGCCAGCTACGCAGTTTGTTGGCTTTGACCATGTTAAAGGCGATTCTGAGTATCTTTGCAGGTTTCATTGCACCACAGCCTTCGGATATTAATCTTCAATTCGTCTCTTCCCGAATCCGATCATTAAATGGCTCATTTTATCTGGGTGTTCACATTTCGCGGGATTCACTCATTCATTTTTCTCTTTTTGGAAACTTTCCTGTATACCAGGACACCTGCAATTCCCAAAACAACTATGAGAACTAATTTATATGAGAATGAAGCAGTTGAGCTTTCTTCAGACCCTGAATTTTCATTTGTAGGGGACTCTGTTGTATAAAGTGAAAGCTCCTGTTTTTCGTTCTGTCTCTGCCCGTCACTTGAGGTGTAGCTAATTTCAAATTTGAGAGGCAGCTCTTTACCGTATGCAGCTGGTTTGAGATTGAAATCCGCAATCGTATAGTCCCCTTTTTGCAAGTTGCCGAGAACTACAGAATTGCTGCCGCCGTTCGCGATGGTCCAGTTTGCCTGCTGGGGAATGGAAACTTTCACGGAATTTGCGGCGTTGTTTCCGATGTTCGAGACCGAAAAGGTGTATGATCCTGTGAGGCTTCTTTCCATGTAAGAAATATCAAAATCAGTGGTGCCCCCGATGTAGACTCCCGCCTTGCTTTTTATCTGTTTCCGTTTCTCGTTATCAAGTGTACCGGCTTCCGTGATGGTCTTGAGTGCTTCAACATCATCATAGGTAAGAGTCATATCCAGTTTGTAGAGGCCTGGAACAGTATTTACGTTTGTAAGAACTTCAAAGGTGACATTTGCAGTTTCCCCCACATCGATAAGGTTGATATGCTTTACATTGCTCGAACCCACGGGAAGGATAACGTCGTTTGCACAGTCCCAGGAAAACATCGCATTTTTCAGGGGAGAATTGCCTACATTTTTGATCCCGAAAGTAAGGTTTGTCTTTTCCCCGGGAACCAGTCTCTCCAGGCTGATGGACTCAATCTCAGCATTTGATTCACTGTCAACAGCGATCATGAGATCCTTTGTAAGGGAAACTTTGTCTTTTCCTTCATTTGAATAAAAGAGTACCTTTAAGGGATATTTTCCTTTATTGATATCGTTTTCCACTCCCACCTTGAACTTTACTACCTTCTCGCGGTCATCTGTAGATCGTTTTCCCAGAGTACCAATGTTTTTTGACAGTTCTTCTCCTGGCAGAGCCTTGAAGGGGTATTTGGGTTCAATTTTAACGATACAGTTATCGTTTGCTTCATATCCCATATTCTGGATAGAAATCCGGACTTCCAGAATGTCTCCGGGTTTTACAGGGTCAGGGTCCTGGTTAAGCAGGTCAACAGTTACTCCTTTCTCCTGAGTACTCAGAGCAAAGGCAGGAGAACTGAAAGCAGTTGTACTTATCAGCAGTACCATGAAGAATCCAAAAAGCTGTCTGCAAATCAGGTTTTTATTAACAATTCCTCTACGAGTCAAGGTTTGACTCATAATCTTTTTACTATTAACTGATTCAGGTCTTATTTTTTCAAGAAACATTTTTAATTCCTCTGTAATTCCCTTCAGTACTCAGGACAGAACTGGTCCTGGTTTGGTTCGTCCCGAACCACTTCTCCGTCTTTTAATTCAATGTGCCTTTGGGCGTACTGTGCGAGGTGCATGTCATGGGTAACCATGATTACGGTTTTCCCGTTTTCTTTCCACAGTCTGTAAAGCATCGTCATTACTTCTTTTCCGGTAACACTGTCCAGGGCACCCGTGGGTTCATCGGCAAGGATGATATCAGGGTTGCTGGCAAGAGCCCTTGCAATCGAGACTCTCTGCTGCTGGCCTCCGGAGAGCTGGGAGGGTCTGTTCTTCATCTTATCGGAAAGCCCTACCAGGGTCAGCAATTCCTTTGCCCTTTTTTCCGCAATATCATCGTCAATCTCCTGAATTTCCAGGGGCAAAAGCACATTTTCAAGGGCTGTCATTCCCGGAATCAGGTTGTACTGCTGAAAGATAAATCCAATTGTTTTTCCCCTCAACGCGGCCAGATCCGATTCCTCTAAACTGGCAATGTTTTTGGATTTCAGGAAAATTTCCCCCTCTGAAGGGACATCAAGACAGCCCACAAGGTTCATCATTGTGGACTTTCCACTGCCTGAGGGGCCAATGATTGCGGTAAACTCGCCTTTTTTGAACTCTGCATTCACTTCTTTCAGGGCATTGACCTCAACTTCACCCATTTGATAGGTTTTCCAGACATTTTGAAAGGCGATCAGTGTTTTTTCCATACGCATCCCTATATACTCACTTATATAAAAATATGGTGTAGTTGAAAAATATATTTAACCTCCATTTTTTCTGCCCTTCTATAGAAGGGCTGGGATTTTCCCTTACATGGAGAGGCAATTCGCAACAAATTACAAGAAGAGGTCGCAACGCTGGTAAATAATAATATGAAATAAGAGCTTTGTAACAAAGCCCCCAAAAAATTATAAATATATTTGGCCAAAAATTCTGGCATAAAACCGGAAATCTTCACAGAACCTGCACTTCCTGTTCCTCAATAAACCGACCATAAAAGTTTGCAGCAAATATCATGCTTGTGACATACAGGGCAGGTATACCTACCAGTACAATACTAATTACCAGGAATATAATGGAAATTGCATACTGTTTTAGCATCATAACAATATAGTCGCCGATGTTATCCATGACATAACCGAGTTTCCCGAAATCAAAGTAAGACCCGACAGTCTGTTTCCTGTAAAAATTTACATTAAGGACCGGAAGCACAAAGAACCCGATGAGCAGGCCCAGGATATTCGCTATGTCTTCGTCAAGCATGGTTATGCCAGTTATCAGAGCGATATACACAATGTAGAAAGGCAGTGATTTCAGGAACATCGAAACCCCGAATGTCAAATCATCTGTGAAGTGAAGTTGGGGTAGTTCCTCGTACTTACCCTCGATAAATTCGTTGGCAATTCTGACAACGTAACCAAAAAGTGCAAGCCATCCGATCACCGGGACAAGCATCCATAGAGCGTATAGAAGCCTTTTAGGTCTGTTGAATGGATATTTTAAAGCATCAATAAAACCAATTGTTTCCATATGATCACCTGAAAAATTGCTTATTCTTTTAACTTATGAGAAGAAACTCCTTATTTTCAAACAGACTCTTTTAACACAGCCTTCTATACAGGGCACATATATAAAAATGGGAGCTAGTTGAAAAGTATAGTTTACCTCCATTTTTCAAAAAATATATATAATACAGGACTGTTGAAGGTGATGGATGACCGCTGGTTTATTCAATGCAACTTTAAGTGAAGAACTCCTTAATCAGGTCTCAGAAGCTGTAGCTTCTGCCAGCGTGTCCGATATCATATTCGATCTTTTTTTATATGCTCTGATGGTAGGCTTAGCTCTACAGATCTTTCGGGAAACTTCGAAGATCTATTCATTCATGGAATACGAAGGGCTTAGATACTTTAAAAATACCTTTTTTTTCTACGGGCTCGCTAATTTTTTTCTGCTTGTCCTGGACCTTGTGTTCCTGCTGGCCAAATCCTCAACTGTAGCGTCTTTATACCTTTTAGCCATTAGCATGATTCCGCTTTTTCTTTTAGCCGGGGTTTGCTTCTGGTTTGCCAAGGTAAACCTGCTCTCTTCGATTAGCTGGAGAATGGTAGAGGGAACCCTGGGAAAAAGATTCTATAAGTTCCTTTATTTCATGTTTCTCATGTTTCTCACGCTGATGGATACGTTAGTCTACATACTCATCTCAGTAATTGTGGGAGAATATTATGCCTTTGGCTACAAGGCCTTTATTTTTGTGTTTATACTGCTATTGATCAGGTCAAATATGCGTTCGGGTGGAGAAACAAAACCAATAACCAACCCATATTATCTGGGCCTGATCCTGCTCTTTACCCTGAGTTTCCTGGGTAATATTTCAACACTTCTCGAAGGAAAGTCCGCAGAACTGATAAGCTCTGGCTTTGATTTATTGACCCTTCTCGCTTATGTAATAATTCTCAAAGGAATAAGAAAATGGAGCCGTATTCTTCTGAAATGAAGCCTTTTCAAAAACGAAGCAGGCTTGAAATTATCCGGGATATTCTTAATGTTATCCGCGACTCCAATAGTACAATCAGTCCTACAAAACTTCAAAGGTTTTCCAATCTTTCCTACCAGATGTTTGAAGAATATCTGGGGGAACTTGAATCCAAAGGGATGGTCGAATTAAAGCAGTATAAAGGGAAAAGGAATGTGTATGCTTTGACCCAGAAAGGTAAACAGTTTCTGGAAAAATATGAGGACTTCGTATCTTTTTTAAGAGATTTCGGGATATAAATGCCCCTGATCTCCAGGTATCAAAAAATTCCCCGTACTTTTCTCCAATATCTGAGAAGATCCGATCCCATTATTTCATATTAGATCCGATCCCATTATTTCAATCATTAATGCTCCTTCTAACCCGGTATTCATTCGAGATCCGAGTCCTCAAATATAAATAATTCATCAATCGTTGTTCCCAGGCGGCTGGCTATTTTGTATGCAAGCTTGAGTGAGGGGTTATATTTTCCCTTCTCAAGAAAAACTATTGTTTCTCTTCTAACCCCTACCATGCTTGCAAGGGCTTCTTGAGTAAGGTCATGCCTGGCTCGAAGCTCTTTGATCCTTGTTTTCACTCTTTATCCTCCGGAGGTCCTTACTCAACATCGCCCTTTTGCATGAAATGCCACCTGAAAACATTTGCGGAGATACTCATGAAAATGAGAAGTATACCAAGCACGCCTCCTACAGTAAGTTCAACCAGTTTGAAGTATTCCACCCAGTAGAGCACTGCAATGAGCACTAACGTTAGAAGCCAGGAATAAGTTATCCCGTAAGCTGCCAGTTTTTTTGTTCTCTCATCCCTGTCCGGAAGGCCCCGCAGCCTGAAAAGTCTGAAGGCTGTTATAATAAAGAGGATCAGACCCAGGTTGATCAAAAAAATAGAGATAGACATATCAAACGTATGAAAAGCTGCCGAAAGCATCCCGGCAAGCATAATGATTATTCCAGGGACCAGTTTGTTCATGTATCTTTTTTCCATGCTTTTTATCCTCTTTTTTCAGTATCTTTTTTCCATGCTTTTTTCGCAGATTACCGAAAGTCTGTTCTTTATTTGTAACATATTATTCGATATTTCAAACATTAAGTTAGATATATTTAACATCTTCTATTATTTCTATTTTTCGCCTTCAATGGAAGTTTAAGTTATAAATTGCTAACATAATGCGATATACATGTAACAAAATGTGCCTTATATCTAACAAAAATTTTCAGAATTCCTGCTTAAGGATAGAGTTTTATCTAATCGGTTTCAGGATCGAAAGAAGATGTAAACTCGGGGAAAAAAATCAAAAAAATATTTCTGTGTTTTCGGGTCAATGTACCCGCTTATTTTTCTATTGTTTTTTGAACTTCTTAGGATGGTGTTTTTCCTGTAACTGATTTTATCTTTTTATTAATAATCCAATTTTATTTGCAATTTTGGAACATAATTTTCTCTAAATTCCATTCCAAAGTTGTCCATTATGTACTGCCAGATATCTTTTGAAGTTGCGAAGGAGCCTTTCTTGCTTCGTTTCTCAGTTGCGAGATTTTCTCTGGCTTCATGAGGGCTTGATACTTCATAGGGGCTTGATGCTTCGTGGATGCTTGATAAATGTGCCTTTCCTGTATTCTTCAAAAGCTATTTTTAATTCTTCCTGTGTGTTCATGACAATTGGCCCATACCAGGCAACAGGTTCACCAATGGGTTTTCCCGATACAAGAAGGAACCTTACACCTCTATCTCCTGCAGTAACCTCGATCGAATCCCCATCCCCGTAGAGGACCAGGGTCTCCTTATCTATCACACAATCCTCTGCCGGGTCAAGATATCTTTCTCCTTCAAACTCAAAGGCGCACGGGTCTTTTTCCCTGTCGAAATTTCCGCTGCCCTCTATCACGTACGCAAAGACAGTGTACCCTGGAACTGTTATATGAAAAAATTTTTCATCTGCAGGCACTGTCACATCCAGGTATTCGGGATCGGTTACTATTTCCCGTACCGGCCCTTCAACCCCGTTTACCTCCCCACAAATAATCCTAACCTTCAGCCCTTTTTCCATGAAAAGCTCAGGCACCCGGCTGCTTTTGATCTCCCGGTAGCGCGGATTCATCATCTTGTGTGAAGCAGGAAGGTTTGCCCAGAGTTGAAGCCCCCACAGAGTCCCATTCTCATCCCCCTGTGGCATTTCCTGATGGATAATCCCGTTCCCCGCAGTCATCCACTGCACCTCTCCTGGGTGGATTATACCTTTATTTCCCAGGCTGTCTTCATGCCTTACCTCCCCCTGCAGGACATAAGTGATAGTCTCAATACCCCGATGAGGATGCCAGGGAAACCCCATACTATACTCCTCCGGCTTTTCCGAATGAAAGTCATCGAGCAACAAAAAAGGATCCAGTTCAGGCACATGCTTGAACCCAAAAGCCCTCTTCAGATGTACTCCTGCCCCCTCAATTGTCGGCATACTCTTCCTTACTTTCCTTATTCTTCTAGGATTAGCCATTATAATTATCACCCCTCTAAAAATAATCCCTCAATTTTCTTATAATAACAAAAAATCTAAGTCCTCTTGAGCGAAGCTCACCACTAAAACCATAATTAGTCCTCTTGAGCGCAGCGAAAAGGGCAGCGTACTGCAGAGTCGCAACTCCCAGGAAATCTCCTATTTCCTGCGATCCCGAGGCGCAATTCGGGCGAGGCTTCTCCCAACTCTCATAACCTTGCCCGCGCTGATCCCCTACGTAAGTATTGAAGTCGATGTATTTGGTTTTGTTGGAAAAATGTTGGTTTTAAGTCTGTAATATTTAGTACAAACTTTTATATAAACCAATTTATATTTTATCCGGTTACCGCTTGATATTAATAAAGCCCCTAAACCAAATAGTCAAGAAATGGTATAAAGAATAAACTTAAGTATAATAAGATTAAAGTTATACAATAAATAGACATTTACGTAGATCTATGCTCAAACATGTGGCTATGCAAACTAACTGTGTAAGGGTTTTTCATTCAAATTTCACTTCACAGTTTGGGCATAACACTTGGAGATGCAGTATATGGGTATTTTTTCTATGAGAATAAGTCCGGATCTGAAAGCTTTTCTTGAGGCAGAGGATCTGGATGGATTAATGGAAATAAGATCGAAACTAAGGCAATTAAATAGAAAAGATGTTAAGAAGATTCGCTCCATACTCCAGAAGTGGAACAGCCCTCAGGCAGTATCAAATCTGCTTCTTTACCCTTTCCTGATCCCTGAAGATATCAGGGGAAGTTGTCTCCTTAAAGGGTTGAGAGAAAAGAAAAACTCGTATTATGTCCTGGCTTCTACAGTCGGGCTTCAGGGCATTGATCCCACAAGCTTTTCAGAAGATGAGAGAAATGAGATTAAGGAAAGTTTGATTTTTACCCTCAAAACCTCGGGAGGGATTATTTCGGCAAGAGCTTCGGTTAGCATCTGTGATTATCTCTCTTCTGAAGACGCCTCCACAATGTTTGAGCTGCTGGATCATCCTAATGATACTACAAGGTACAACATTTTATGCTGGTTAATCCGAACAATGGAGGAAAGGGGTTCCGATGCATTTGTTTCAATGGCAAGAAGCAGCGGTATGCCTGAAGATGTGCGGAAAGAGGCGATCGAAAAATTCCAGGAGTATCTCAGGCAAAAAGAAGCTGGAGAAGTCAGTTCATTTTCAATGCAACTTTATGCGTATATTCCGAATTTGAGGGATTTTATATAAAGCCCCCGAAGTTTTCTTCCATTTGAACTCTGAAGTTTTGCCATTTGAGGAATCTCTCTTATTTAATAATTTTTTAAACCCTCTCCTTTAGGTCATCCACAGTTACTTCCTATCCTTTAAGTAATCCAGAGTTACCATATTTTATGTTCTTTATCAAAAAACCAATTTCCGGCTTAAAATCCTGAATTCGACCCGTATTTTCTGTTTACTTGCAGAAAATATATTTTGCAGAATTTTGATAAGAGATGTTTAATAAAAGAGCCATATATTATGAATTAAGGGGAAATATGAATTTGGGGTATATAGGAAAGCTGGTCACCGGAACGATAAAGGAGTGGGTGGAAGATAATGCACAGACTTACAGTGCTGCGCTGGCATATTATTTTGTGTTAAGCCTTCCTGCTCTTCTGTTATTTTCTGTATCCGTAGGAAGTCTTTTTTTAAGGTCAAAACGGATTCAGGACAACATAATCGATAACCTGCAGGGACTCGTTGATCAGAGGGTGATTGATATGATTAGTGCGCTCTTCGAATACATCCCGGAAGTTAATTCCCTCTCAATAGGCGCATTGATTGGTTTTGTGATTCTTCTCTGGAGTGCAAGCAATGTTTTCCGACAATTGAAGAAATTCCTCGAGAGTGCCTGGGATATTGAACCTGCTGAGTCCAGTACGGTTAAAGACTTTATAAGGGATTCAATCGTGTCTTTTTTCGTAGTGATTGTTTTTGGAGGGCTCCTTGCGCTTAGCATAATTATTGAAGGGGTTCTTTATGCAGCTTCAAAATTGTTCCAGGGGATTTTCCCCTTCCCCCCGGTTCTTGCCCAATACGCTGGCTCCATAGCCAGTTTCCTTATCCTTGTTCTGTTTTTCATGCTTGTCTACAGGGTATTGCCCGATACAAAGCTTGATCTGAAACCTGATTTTGTAGGGTCGCTGGTAACAGTAATTCTCATAACCATAGGCAAATATGCCCTTGGTCTTTATTTCACATACGTCAACCTTACAAGCGTTTATGGAGCAGTCGGGTCAATTGTAGGGCTATTTCTCCTGATTTATTATATCTCAATTATAATTACTATTGGTGCGGAGTTCACGAAGGTCTATTCTAAATTGTAAAGTGTGAGCTTCTGTTAAAAAAGTCCGAGAATCATTTATTTGCTTTTAAAGCCTTTCTGAGACCGACACCGGGAATCTTCTTATACTATTAAAATACAGAAAGAATCGTTATGTTTTTAAAAACACAACGGTTTATTCATAAAATTGTATCAAATAGGTGAGAGGAAATAATTATGGAAAAAAACAAAATAGTTATTTATGCCGCTGCTGTTTTAGGAATATTGATTTTGGCAATGGCGATATCACCGGCTGCCGAGCAGGGACCTGATACACTGACCGTTTCTGCAGCTGCCAGCCTTACCGAAGCTTTTACGGATATGGAATCCCGGTTTGAAGCCGAAAACCCCGGCATAGACGTGAAAATGAACTTTGCAGGTTCCGGAAACCTGCGCATGCAGATCGAAGGTGGGGCTCCGATAGATGTTTTTGCTTCGGCTGACCAGAATCACATGGATATCCTTTCCGGGGAAGAGCTGATCGAAAACAGCTCAAGAAAAGACTTCGCTCAAAATTCCCTTGTGCTCATAGTCCCTGCAACCAGTACCCTTAATATAACAGGACTAGAAGACCTGACAGCCCCCGAAGTTGATAAAATCAGCATTGGAAACCCTGATACTGCCCCTGTAGGTAAATATGCACACTTCGCACTTACCGAAGCAGGCCTGTGGAACCAGCTCGAAAACAGGACCATACTTGCCGAAGATGTCAAACAGGTCCTTGTATATGTTGAGAGAGGAGAGGTAGATGCAGGTTTTGTGTACATGACCGACGCAAAGACCGCAGAGCCCGGAACCATCAAAATCATTGCCAGTGTGCCTGTAAGTACCCCTGTAAGCTATCCGATAGCTGTGGTTTCCTCCTCCGAGCACAAAGAAGAAGCACAGGAGTTCCTTGATTTCGTAGCTGGAGAAGAAGGACAGGAAATACTGGAAGAATACGGGTTCACCCCCGAATCCGAATAAATCATAAAATCAAAGCATAAGATAAAAGCATAAAATTAAAGCGTAAGAAATGATCCCTATGCTGGACAAGATATGGTTCCCAATACTCATTACTTTCTGGATAGCTACCATATCGTCTCTTCTCGTACTGTGCAGTGGCGTAATTATAGCTTATGTGTTTGCAAGGCGTGATTTCCGGGGAAAAGGACTCGCAGAGTTATTCGTGACCCTTCCCCTTGTCCTCCCTCCTACTGTAATTGGCTATCTCCTTGTCGTCCTGGTGGGAAAAAATGGGTTTATCGGGCAATTGATTTTCAAAGTTCTGGGGACCGGGATCATGTTTACCTGGCAGGCGGCAGTTATTGCGGCTTATACGGTTTCCCTCCCCCTCATGGTAAGAACCGCAAAAGCAGCCATAGAAGCAGTGGATAAAGAGCTTGAACATGCCGCTTATATCCTTGGAAGAAGTGAGCTTGAAACTGCTCTGCTCATAACCCTCCCCCTTGCGAAAAAAGGGATACTGGCAGGGCTGGTGCTGAGTTTTGCAAGGGCGGTAGGAGAATTTGGAGCAACCCTTATGCTGGCAGGAAATATTCCGGGAAAAACGAATACAATGTCAATTTCAATATACAGCGCTTTTCAGGCAGGAAATAACGAACTTGCCCAGTTGCTGGTCCTGATCCTGGTAATTTTGTCCCTGCTGTCCATTTCTCTGACCGGAAAATTTATCGACCGAGAAAAGTTCGAGGTATAATTTTGAGATATAAGTTTCAGGTATAAATCGAGGTATAATCTTGGGTGCCAGAGTTGAACTAAAAAAATGCTATCATGAAGCTGAAGGTAGCGAAAAAAAAGGAAAAATGAATGTTTTTTCTCTGGATGTCAATTTTGAAATGAAAAACGAACTTGTGGTGCTTTTTGGGCCTTCGGGGTCCGGAAAGACTACGCTTTTGAAATGCATCTCCGGAATCACGCAGCCGGATAGCGGAAATATCTCGGTGAACGATCGAATTTACTTTGACAGCGGCCGGAAAATAAACCTCCCAATCCAGAAACGCAACCTTGGATTTGTCTTTCAGACCTATACCCTGTTTCCCCACATGAATATCAGGAAAAACATAGAATGCGGGCTTAAAGGGTGGGAAAAAGGCAATAAGGAAAAAAGAGTCCGGGAAATGCTTGACCTCCTGCATATCGAAGAACTGGAAACCCGCTATCCTTCCCAGCTTTCAGGCGGGCAGAAGCAGAGGGTTGCCCTGGCAAGAGCTCTTGCGCCGAAACCTGAACTGCTGCTGCTTGATGAACCGTTTTCCGCACTCGACAGGGTAATAAGAACCGAACTTGCAGAAAAAATAAAACATTTACAAAAAAAAATCGGGATACCTCTGTTGTTTATCACTCACAGTCTGGACGAAGCTTTCCTTTTAGCTGACAGGATTCTTATCTTGTACAGAGGGGAAGTCCAGCAGTTCGGGACTCCTGAAGAAATCTTCTATAACCCGAAGAACATGCACGTAGCAGAACTCGTCGGTATGTCAAATATTTTTTGTGATGCATGGGTTGAGGAGCAGGTTGAGGGGCATAACGCAGGCCCAAAATGCACAGTCTTAAAGAGCGGAGGCATGCGGATCACGGTAAAGCCCCTGAGCCTGAAGGAAGGGGATAAAGTTTCCTGGGGGATCCATCCGGAAAATATAACACTTCTCCTTCCGGGCTCCGGTTCTGAGGACCAGGACGAAAACATCTATCCTGCATATGTCCACAGCATCATCAGCAAGGGTCCAAAGAAAAGAATCGTACTTAAACTTACAAAGCATGAAAAGTCCCTGACTGCAGAACTGCCTGCACAATTTGCTGATGCTCTTAACCTGAATACAGGGGATTTATGCCTGGTTAAAATGGATATGAGTAAAGTAGTTGCATTCTGAAATGTGAGTAAAGTAGTTGCATTCTAAATTAAGAGTTAAAGGTTAAAAAGAAATATTGAGTTTTTAGAAATCTGGTAGGTGTCAGGAAACAATCTCCAGTTCCTCCACTGTACAGACTTCCCCGAGCATCGGAAGATCATCTCGATAGAAAACTTTTGAACCTCTGCATTCAGAGATGCTGTGCAGTTGCTGAGTATATGGTATTGTATCTCCTGTCAAAAAGCACACCCCATTCCGAACTGAGCCCTTTTTCATGACATATCAAATTTTGTGCATCCACGACGATAAGTGCTGTTTTCTCCCTTTGCGCTGGTCATCGTTTACCCCAATTCTTTTACACATACTTTTCGGGAGTTATTTTTTTTCAACCTTTTCTTCCTTAAGCATCTTTTTTGCAATGATAAAGACCACAAATGCGATAATAATGAAATTTACCAGCTCTGCGAGAAAAGCCCCCCAGCTTATCACTATCGGCCCCAGCTCAACTGTTGCAGTTTTCCAGGCCCCTCCAGGAACAAAAGCTGTAATTATCGGCATGATGATGTTGTCCACAAGTGACTTTATAAGAGCCGTGGATGCGATACCCATGATAAAGGCAATTGCAAGCGGAATTACCTTGTATTCATAAAGGAACTCTTTGAATTCACTTAGAAGTCCCATATTTTTCCTCCGTATAAATGAAATAATATAAATTGTCGGGGTAAGTTTTTAAGAAGACAAGAAACATTGATCAGAAATGACTTGTAGGAAACAATGATTACTGGTTGGAAATCCGAATTAAGGCAAAATAAGGGTGAAAATAAGAAATAAAGGTTAGAATTTAGAAATAAAGGTTCGAAATCAGAAATAAAGGTTCGAAATCAGAAATAAAGGTTCGAAATCAGAAATAAAGGTTAGAAATCAGAAATAAAGGTTAGAAAAATCTACCTTATTTTCAGGGAAAAAGTGTCCCTTAAGATAAATAATTATTCCGGGATAAGAGGGATAGTGAAACTGAATTTACTGCCTGCCCCTATCCTGCTTTCCACCCGGACGGTTCCCCCATGCATTTCCACATATTTTTTAACAATCACGAGTCCCAGGCCTGTGCCTGGCTGTTCTCTGGACTCGAACTTGCCGAGCTGAGTAAAAGGTTCAAAAAGTTTTTTCTGGTCGGCTATTGAGATTCCAGGGCCTGAATCCGTAACACTGATAGATATATTCTCCTTTGAAACCCCTGTATCTATTTTTATGAGTCCGTTTTCCGGGGTGAACTTAATGGCATTATCTATGAGGTTATATAAGATCTGCTTGAACTTGGTCCTGTCAGCCCTTATGCTTTTCAGTTCCCCTTCTGTTTTCCATACCATTTTGATATTTCTCTTTAAGGCCAGAGGTGCCAGAGTCACCTTTATTTCCTCAAACATTTTGGGCACGGAGAATTCTTTCGGGTTAAGCTCCATCTTTCCGGTTTCGACCCTGGAGAGGTCAAGGATATCATCAATAAGTTTTAAAAGGTGTTTCCCGCTTATCGAAATGTTGTTAAGGTACTTTGCCTGCCTGTCATTAAGGGGACCAAAAGTTCTCTCCCTCAATACATCTGCAAAACCTATTATTGAATTCAGGGGGGTCCTGAGCTCATGACTCATAGAAGCTAAAAAGTTACTCTTTGCCCGGTTTGCATCTTCAGCCCGCATCCTGGCCTCGATCATCATCTTTTCTGCTTCCTTGTGCCCGGAAATGTCCAGAAACGAGCCCATAATGCAGATAGTTTTTCCAGCCTCATCCACCACAAGGCTTGCTGAAAGGTGGACATGAAACTCGGTGCTGTCTTTTCTCCTGCAAACAAATTCTCCTGCCCAGCTCCCTCTGGAAAATAGCGTATTTATAACACCAGTGGCCTTCACTTCCGAAAACCCTAAATTTCGGACCGATCTTCCGAGGACCTCCTCTTCACTTGAGTAGCCCCAGAGTTTCAGGAAAGCCGAATTAACATAGGTAATATAGCCTTCAGGATTGGCTATGATTATGGCAGTAAGGGAAGAGGCCATGGCAGCGCTCCTGACCTTCATTTCTTCTTCTACTTTTTTACGTTCGGTGATATCTTCCCCTGAACTCAGGGTCCCGGTAATCCTGCCTTCTTCATCCTTTAAGATGCTGTTATACCACTTGATTATCCGTTTTTCGCCGCTTTTGGTCATAATAAAATTTTCAAAGTGTTTGACGGGCTCAATGTTTCCGGACATTAACTGCACATAACTCTTTTTTGTTGCCTGCCTGTACTTCTCAGGTATGAAGGCATCAAACCAGTTTTTGCCGAGAATGTCTTCTTTGGGGAAGCCGAGAAGTTCTGAACCTTTTTTGTTTATAAGCATAACTTTTTGCTCGGCATTAAGAGCCACGATGATTGTCCCTGCAATATCGAGGTAGTTCTGTGCACAGTCCCTTTCATATTTCAGCATTTGCTCGGCTTTTTTCCTTTCTGTAATGTCCCTGACAATTGAAAGTATGGCCGGTTTGCCCCTGTATTCAATGAAACTCATACTCAGCTCTACAGGCGAACATGTACCATTTTTACAGGCAACCTCACTCCCTGTTACTGTATGTCCGTACTGGTAAAGTTCTTTCATATGCTCAATAAACAGTTTTGAGGACTTTGAGCTAATAACATCTTTGGCATTTGTTTGAAGTAGTTCATCCCGGCTATAACCAAGTTTTTCACAGGTAATATGGTTTACTTCCAGGAATCGGCCGCCAGGCTCGTTTATGGTGATTCCGTCATTTGCATTTTCAAATATGACTTTGAATTTTTGTTCCGAATTTTCAAGAGCCAGCTCGGTATCCTTTAGGTGGGTCAGGTCCTCAATCTGAAAAATGAAATGTTGAGGACTATTATCACAATCACTGGCAAGAGTGATTGAAATTCCTATCCAGACTTTCTCTCCGTCTTTTCGGAGACAGAGCTTTTCCTCATAGTGAATTTTTGAACTTCCGTCGGGAATTTCATTAAAGATCCCTGCGTTGAGTTCAGGTCCATTGGTATTTATTACCCTCTTAAAACCAGGCCCGAGTAATTCGGGTTCAGGGTGATCAAGTATTTTGCAAAGCCATGGGTTAACCATGAGGCAAATACCTTCAGCATCCACAATTGCAATGCCTATTCGGATCTGCTCGAAAACCGAATAGATGAGGCGATTCTCGTCTCCTGGAGATCCCTCTCTTTTTGTGTGCGGATCTTTGTACTGACCTGAATCTTTTGCCAGAAAACCCATGAATTCACCTTTTTTCAAAAAACCCTGAAAATAAAATTTGATATATAAAATCGGAAAATATAATATAAAAATATATGTACTGTGCAGAAATGGGTACAGACGTACACTTCTAAGTATGACTTGCCTGTTTCTACATATCTTATTTATTTTGCAATTTCTTAATTCTTCAATCCATAAATTCCCTGCATGCGGAAAATACGGGTCTGGTATGAACCGTGTCATGTAATTTTTTTAAAAATTATTTGTCAAAAGTTGATCTGTAAAAAGTTAGGCTGTATAAGCTGCCTGATCGCAAAGGATTGATTTTTAAAAGAAAAATGAGAAAAAAGAGGGAGGAGACTAATAAAAGAGCGAGGATAAATATAAAAGAGCGAGGAGATAAAGAAAAGATAGGGGTTTTCAAATAGCAGGAACGAAATCAATGGGGCTCTGGGCGGCGGCTTCAATCGGGGTCGGGGCGATGGTGGGAGCAGGCATTTTTTCGATTTTCGGGACAGCTGCCCGGATTTCCGGAAACGCGGTATACATGTCTTTCATCATTGCAGGAGCTGTTGCCCTTTTAAGCACTTATTCCTATGCAAAAATGGGGGTCAGGTACCCTTCGGCAGGAGGGCCGGTGGAGTTTCTCCTGAAGGGGTTCGGAGACGGGATTTTAAGCGGGGGGCTCAACCTCCTGCTCTGGGTGGGCTATGTTTTCGGGCTTGCCCTCTATGCAAAAGGCTTTTCGTACTATGCAGTAACCTTCCTGCCGGCAGGTTCGGCTTCGGTCTGGGACAATGTCTTTGCCACAGCTATTATCCTTGTTTTTACGGTCATTAATTTTGTAGGGGCAAAAGCCGTGGGGAAATCGGAACTTTTTATTGTTTCAATAAAAGTGGGCATCCTTTTGCTTTTTGCTATTGCAGGCATTTTTTATATGGACCCGACAAACCTCTCGGTTTCGGCCTGGCCTGCTCCCAAAAATCTCTTTTTCGGGGCAGGAATGGTTTTCCTTGCGTACCAGGGCTTCGGACTGATAACCAACGCAGCAGAAGATCTGAAAGACCCGGAAAAAAATCTCCCGAGAGCCCTGTACTTAAGTGTAGGGCTGGTCATTATTATCTATGTGCTCGTCAGCTTCGCAGTGATGGGTAACCTCTCAATTCCAGAAATTGAAAGTGCACAGGACTATGCTCTTGCGGCTGCTGCAAAGCCTTTCCTTGGGGACATTGGCTTCAAGATAATGGCTCTGGCTGCCCTTTTTTCTACATCTTCCGCAATCAATGCTACCCTTTACGGAGGGGCAAACGTAAGTTACCTGCTTGCCAGAGAAGGAGAACTGCCCGAATTTTTCGAACGGAAACTCTGGAACAGGGGCACTGAAGGGCTCTTTATCACTTCGGGGCTTGTCATCCTCTGTGCAAACTTTCTCCGGCTTGAAGGAATCGGTATGCTTGCCAGCGCTTCCAGTCTCATAATTTATGTAGCAGTTAACGTTTCCCATCTCCACCTGCTAAAGGAAACCGGGGCAAAATCCTATATAATCTGGGCTTCCCTCCTCAGTAGCTTTATTTTCTTTGTGGTGCTGACATACTATGAATTCGTGCATTCAAAGTCCACCCTGGGACTGCTCGCACTCACAATTGTTTCCTGTTTTGCTGCCGAAGGGGTTTACAGGAGATATTCCGGCAGAGTGATAAAAGAAAGGACAAGCTAAACCTGAAACAGAGTATAATTCACAGTACTTCCAGAGAATTTAAGATAAATCAATATATCAATAATTTTATATAATATTGAATATTATTATATGATTAGGGCATCTGAAAAACACTCTTTTCATACCCCCAACATCTTTTACACCCCCACTCCAAACCACTCCAAACTTTCAGATGCCCATCCCCCACATTCTTTTCTCATCTCCAGATCTTAGAGGTAACTTACCAAAAAGATTATCTCTATAAAAACACAAATCCATTGCATGCCCCTGATTCTTTTTCCTATTATCACAGAAAGGATGTCTCTGGTCCCTGCGACTATGAAGCTTTATCTTCTGGAGCTGCATGACCGCCCGGCATTTGCTTCTACCCTCAATGCGCATGTTCCGCAGGAATGGCCCCCTGACCAGATTACTCCTGAAGTAATTGAAGAGTTTATAGGGCGGATGCAGGCAAGAGACCGAAAAATCTGGACCTTCTACTGGCTCCTGAGTCAGAAAGGATCGGAACTGCCTGTACTGATCGGGAATGGGGGATTTCTTGTTCATGAGAATGGGATCCTTGAGATAGGGTATTCCATGCTTTTTGACTACCAGAACAAAGGATATGCAACAGAAGCTGTCCGATCGATGTTGCAGTGGGCTTTTTCCAGCCTCAAAATAAATTGTATCATAGCTCATACGTATCCCCACCTGAAGGCTTCGATCCGTGTGCTGGAAAAGAACGGTTTTCTTTTTAAAGGAGCTGGGCCTGAAGAAGGAATAATAACTTATGAACTTCAAAGAGAAAACGGAAGTCCCTGATCCCTGTTAAAAGTCTTTTTATATTACGAAGCGTAAAACCCCTGAGTCTTTAGCTCAGGGGATATAAGCGTCAACCTAAACTGTTAACCGTTATTGATTCTGTCAATTGT
>NZ_JJOV01000085.1:0-49985 GCF_000979385.1 Methanosarcina sp. 2.H.A.1B.4 | reverse complement strand
ACTGTGAGGTTGTGGTGACAGCAAAATCTAATATTACAAAGGTTTTGAAAATATTTAACAATTGACAGAATCAATAACGGTTAACAGTTTAGGTTGACGTTTATATCCCCTGAGCTAAAGACTCAGGGATTTTACGCTTCGTAATATAAAACTAAAACTGACCAGGGCAGTCCAGATCCTTAAAGCTGTCAGCTTTCAGGGCCCATTGAGCCTGTTAAATAAATTCTGCTTCCTCTGAATGACCCTTTTTCTTTTTATCCCCATCCCCCTTTTCTTTTTCACCTTCCGGAGTATGCCTAAGATATTCTTTGATCATCATCGGAAAGGTGTTTGCAGGCACGAAGCGAACTCCAAGCTGCTCGGCCCATTTTTCAATTCCGTAATCGCTTGCAACGACAGCTGCATCAAGTTCTTTGGCAAGGATCAGGACATCAATATCCGGCGCGCTGTCAAGGATGCCATACCTTAGAGCTGCCCTGTATTTATTCCTGAATTTGCCGATTATCCCCCCAATAACTTCTCTTT
This sequence comes from Methanosarcina sp. 2.H.A.1B.4, assembly GCF_000979385.1. Classification (NCBI taxonomy): domain Archaea; kingdom Methanobacteriati; phylum Methanobacteriota; class Methanomicrobia; order Methanosarcinales; family Methanosarcinaceae; genus Methanosarcina; species Methanosarcina sp. 2.H.A.1B.4. Next base: position 49,460 of record NZ_JJOV01000085.1, on the reverse strand, counting down.
CAACTTCTTCCCTATACTCTTTTTTCTTGTTTTGCGGGTTTTCCATGAAAAGGCATTCGGTTGCTGCCTCCCATATTGCATCTTCTGCAACCCCCATTCCCCGGTTAATCCGTTCCCTCATGTAAGATACGTATTCGTGGAATATCTGTGAGGTTACATCGACTCTATAGCGGTCAGGAGCTTTTTTCACAAGCCAGGTATCTATCTTTGCTATAACCTCCCTGTCACAGCCGTTATGGCTTGCAAATTCGTACATCTCCTTGTACACTGATGGATAGGGAACATAACAACTGATCCCAAACTGCAGACGAGCATCGGCTATAAGGTCAAGTATTGATTTCATCCCCTCACAAAGGGATGTATAGCCCATAACCTCCCGGGTCTGCAGATCCGTTAGTGCTGTAGTATCCAGCACGAATCTCTGCTTAAGCATTTTTTCGAGTCCTTTTATAGTATTCTTTACCCTTATTATGTATTGATCAAGGAGCAATAAAATTCTTTGTTTAATTTCCCCTCTCCTACCCCTGCGTACTGAACTTTCCTCATTAACGTATTTTTTGTTCCTATATTGTACTTTTGTTCTCTTTCCTCAGGCTTATTTTAGTTCTCTTTCCTCAGGCTTATTTTTGTTCTCTTCCTTCAGGCTTATTTTTGTTCTCTTCCTTCAGGTTTATTTTATTCATAAACCCTCAGCAGGAAACCCCTGATTCTTTAGTTAAGAGTTAACCTATCCATAACTATTATTTGTGTAATTATTCATTGAATTTCGATCAAAATGAATAACTGTATATACTCTTAAAACCTATATTTACATAGGGAAGTTTAAGCCATAAGCTGAAAAGCGGTTTGAAACATATTTTGCATATTGTTTTCTCGGATTGTTATTGCCTGAGTGCGTAAAGTATTTCCGGGAACACATTTGAATAAAAATAAATATGTGATCTTCCTTATCGCTTTTATCTCAGTTTGGGACAGGACTTCTCTGGCTGAAATGCCGGCAGCTTAAATATTATCTGGCAGGGTGAAAATTCAGATCAAAGGTGTGAAAGATACTGAACCGGAGTAGAAATACTGAAAAATGGACCGGTCTGGTATGATATGGATAAATAGGCTAAAAATGGGGAATTAAATGAGTGCAAACACGGAAAGTATAAAACCTTTTGTAGGCTCAGCACAGGGTTTTGTGAGGAATCCTCTGATGAAGGGAGGCGACACAATGAAAGAGTATTGCAATATCTGTGGTCGGGAACTGCAGGAAGATGTGCTGGTTGTGGACACCAGTCTAGACATGAAACCAATCACATTCAGGGATGTTCACGGGGAGAAGTCCGATCTGATATGCATTGAATGTGCAATTGATTCGGTTGAGAACCCACCCTTTGTATGTACAAGGTGCGGACAGCCAATAGAGTTTAACGAAAAATTCTATGTATTTAAGGAAGCAACCACAAAACCGGGTGGTCCCAGAGTAGATTTCAAAGAAACATGCCTCGATGACAAATATATCTGCAGCACATGTTTCGACGAGACTATGAACCCGGAGTATGAAAAAAAGGAAGTCTGAACAGAAAAACTGACCGGCAGAATTCTGTTCTCTGACCCATCATGAAGTTTTTACGAGAAAGAAGGGAGAAAGCTCCTATGCTTTAGCTTGGAGATGAATCCCGTTAACTTTCCCAACATTCTTTTCGTCATCAACTACCATTATATTCTTCAAACCTATCAGAATGTACTGAAATCCTACACGATAACCAAGTACAGGATAACAGGAACAAAAAATAGTATTTGATTTTCACCTCTGGGACAGCGAGTAGGGCCTGTGGACTTGTGGAGGTTGCTCCGAGGTATGAAGCAGGAAGCTCAAATGCTTTAGCTAGAAGTAGTTCACCAATGGGTAAAAAGCCGGATGTAACTGCCCGACGAATTACTGTATCCGAAAAAAGACAGAACTGTTCCTCCAGTTCTGTTCACCAGCTTTTTCTTAATCTTTCCTCCATTTCTTTTAATATCTTGCGAACTTCATTCTTTACTGACCGGAAAACTAACACAAATTTTTTTAGCAGACTCCATTTAACCTTCGTGTTTTTATTTTTCAGATCCTGTTTTACGGAATAGAGAGGCTGCAAACAGCAGGTTTTCATAACCTTGAATCCACCGATGCGTGAACTTTAATTCCATGAAGACATAAATATTGCTTTAATTAAAGCATAAAGTACTGTTAGCGTAAAAAACCACATATTTCTTCAAACTTAAAGAGCGGATTCATTCCTGAATTTAATTCATTTATCTCATAATTTCTTTTAAGGGGGTAATTGATTGGACGAGAATTATGTGCTTGAAATTGAGGATGCGACCTGGGGACAGCAGGTGGAAGGTTCTGAGAAACCTGTTATTGTAATGTTTTACAGCCCTTCCTGCCCGTATTGTAAAGCTATGGAACCGTATTTTGCGGAGTATGCAAAAGAATACGGGGCTTCGGCAGTTTTTGCCAGGCTAAATGTGGCAACAAACCCCTGGACTGCAGAAAGATATGGGGTCCAGGGCACACCCACGTTCAAGTTTTTCTGCCGTGGAAAACCTGTGTGGGAACAGGTAGGCCAGATCTATCCTTCCATCCTGAAGAACGCGGTCAGGGATATGGTCCAGTATGGTGAGGAATGCGTAAGAAAAAGCACTCCGGTAGGGCAGGACATCACAGGATATGTATAACCTGAAGGTCAAGCCCAATGTGTCCTGTTCTTCTTTTTTCCTTTTCCTTTTCTCGTACCTTTTTCCCTGTATATTTCTTTATTTACCAGCCCATACTCGTCAAAAGTGGTATGGATAGTGCTAAGGATGCTAAAGGTAGTGCTCATGGCTGTGGACACATAAAGAGCAACCATGATTGAAATCTGATACTTGATTGCAAGGATAGGGCTTGCACCTCCGAGGATCTGCCCTGTCATCATTCCGGGAAGGAAGACAACCCCTGCAGTTGCGATATTAGCAAGGGTAGGCCTGAGTGCGGAGCGAAGGCATTTTCGAATATAGGGTATGAGGGCTTCATACCTGCTTGCCCCGAGAGAGAGGCTGTAAAGGTATCTGTTTTCGTTTCTGCGGATATCCTCATAAAAATCTCCCATGCCCACGATGTTGCCCCTGAGTGAGTTCCCAAGAATCATGCCCCCTATTGGGATCAGGTAGCGGGCTTCCAGAAGGTTTCCAAGGTCAAGCACGAATTCGTTGAAGTACAGCAGCACGCTTAAATTTGCTGCCGTAAAGGAAAGTATCACCGGTAGAAGCAGTTTTTCCATTTTGAGTTCTACATTGCGTATGGTTGTGTAGCTTGCAATTGTAACCATTCCCAGAACCCAGGCCAGGTTCAAAGCCCCATTGTTCAGATCGAAGACGTAGGTCAAAAACACGCCTACCATTCCCAGCTGGACCGTCATGCGGACAACAGAATCTATAGTTGTCCGGGAGATCTGGAGCTTTATCCTGTAACTGATTGCCAGAGGAATCACAAGCAGTAGAAAGCAGAGTATAAGGGAAGGTATCGATATATCGGGGCTTACCATCTGAAAATTCCTCTTGTTATTTTCGTGCAGTTCTTTTTATTCGGCTCTTTATCCATCCTTTTTTAAGATTTAACTCATTTAGCTTCTTACAGACGGACGCAACACTTCCCGAGATGGTTTTTCAGTCCGATAAATTGTTCCTTAGGGATAGTTTTTCAATCAGATCCATTATTTCCTATAGTCATAATCTCCACTCCATCCCTTTCCCATTCGGTATCATGTGAAATTACAAAAAGTGTCCAGTGGCTGTGTTTAAGGAAATGGTCAACAACCTTTTTTTTAAGCTCGGAATCGAGAGCTGAGGTTGCCTCGTCAAGCAGGAAAATCTCTCTTTCAAGCAGCAGGGCTATAAGAATTCCGATCCTTTGTTTTTCTCCTCCGGAAAGGTTTTCAAAGTTTTTCTCAAGTATGTCTTTTTCCAGCTCGAGTTCCCTCATAAAAATATGCAGCTTTTCAGGGTCGATTTTCTCCCTGTTGGAGTGATAAGAACGGACCTCATCAAGCAGGTCACTTACAGGTCCCTCGCCGAGATCCATATCCTGAGAAACATAGGCCACATCTTTTCGAACCTGCCAGGCCACCCGAGGGCTTAAGGGCACGCCTCTGTAATAGACTGAGCCTTCAGAAGGTTTTTCAAATCCAAGAATTATTTTAAGTAGAGTGGATTTTCCAGTTCCCGATTTACCTTTTAACAGGATCTTTTTACCTTTCAGAATGCATAGAGAAAAACCAGAAAGCACTTTTTTGCTGTCGAAATATATGCCCGTGTTTTCATACCTTATTATTTCGTCATGCATCTTTTGCCTCGAATCGTTCCACTCTCTGGATCTTTCAACTCTCTGGATCTTTTAACTTTCCATATTTATTTATATATTTATCCTGCAGGTTTTTGCTTTTTTCTTTCCTTTTTGTAGAAAAGTGTTCTTCCCTGCAGTCCCCTTAAGAGAAAGTTTATCTATACCAAGGTGTTCACATAAATTAATTCATATAATCAGTTTCACATAGTTACTTGCAGGATAGAAAAACTTCAAACAAAATGCTGAACATGGAACGCTTACCTCAGTGTCTCATGCCAGTCTATTAGGCGACAAACTTCACAGACCTCCTATATGCCTGTATACTTATTTCAACACGCTTATGCATTAAGAAAATTATATAAATAATTATATATTAGAATCTCTACGTTTTAACATAACAACTATTAAAAATGTTTATATTTTTGTTATAGTTACGTCTTAAGAGTTTTATAATCTATGAGGAAAAAAAAATGGACTTTGAAGCTTCTGCTAAAGATCTTACAAATCCGGTCAAAGGGGCAAAGATAGTTCCGAATATGACCGTAGATGAGCTGGTAAGGGAGTACAGCGGCTGTGCCTTTGGAGCAGGCAGGCTAGCTGAGGCTGTAGATATCTATTATGAGATGCTGGCTTCAGAGAAAACTACGAAGTTTTTCGGGCTTGCGGGGGCGATGACGCCTGCAGGCATGAGGAATATTGTTGCAGACCTGATCCGCGACGGTCATATCGATGTGCTTGTCACAACCGGAGCCAATATGGTTCATGACACGGTTGAGGCTCTTGGCCTTCACCATTATAAAGGTTCAGATTGCGCAAATGATATTCAGCTCAGGCATGAATGTATTGACAGGATCTATGATGTCTACCTCCCGGACCAGCACTTCACCGACCTTGAAGAATTTCTACAGGGCGTTTATGCAGGGCTTCCACAGGAAAAACTCTCAATCCGGCAGGTTCTTACCGAAATTGGAAAGAATCTGGACGATGACTCCTCCATCCTTAAGACTGCAGCCGAAATGGGTGTGCCGGTCTACTGCCCTGCTCTTCAGGACTCAGTAATAGGACTTCAGGCCTGGCTCTATAAGGAAGGAAACCCTCTGCATGTGGATGCTTTTGCGGATATGCACGAGTTCATAGATATCTGCTATGGGGCTGAAAGTGCAGGCGCTATGCTGCTTGGAGGCGGGGTCCCCAAGAACTATATCCTGCAGTCTATGCTTATAACTCCCAGGTCTTTTGACTACGCAATCCAGCTAACAATGGACCATCCGGAAACCGGCGGGCTGAGCGGGGCAACTCTTGACGAAGCCCGGTCCTGGGGAAAGGTCGGCGAAGATGCAAAATCAGTGACAGTCTACGCAGATGCGACTATTACTCTTCCGCTTATTGTGTCAGCTGTGAGGACACGCCTTTCAAAGAGGTGATTTGATGGAAAGGAATACCGGTATGATCGTTGCCCTGGACGTGACTGACAGGGAAGAAGCGCTGAAGATTGCAGAAGACATCTGGGAATTCGTGGACGCAATAAAGGTGGGCTACCCTCTGATACTTGCTACAGGGCTTGACATAATCAGGGAACTTGCCGAATTCGCCCCGGTTATAGCAGATTTCAAGGTTGCCGATATCCCCAACACTAACCGCCTAATCTGCGATCAGGTCTTTGAAGCCGGAGCCGATGCAGTCATTGTGCAGGGATTTACAGGCAGGGACAGCCTTGATGCCTGTATAGAAATTGCTTCCGAATACCGAAAGGACGTTTTTGTTGTAAGCGAAATGAGCCACCCCGGTGGCGCTGATTTCATGCAGCCGATTGCAGAAGCAATTGCAAAGATGGCGCTTGAAGCAGGAGCCTTCGGACTTGTCGCACCAGCCACGCGGCCCGAAAGAGTGAAGAAAATCCGGAAGATCGTCGGGGACAAACTCACTATTATCTCTCCCGGCGTAGGCGCCCAGGGAGGAAGAGCCTCGGACGTTATTGCTGCAGGGGCAGACTGGGTGATTGTAGGCAGAAGCATCTACAAAGCAGAGTCTCCTAAAGAAGCTGCACGTGAGATTGCGGAGGAAATTCAAGCTGAGCTTCGCGGAGAATACTGAAGGACATTTTGATATGAAAGAGAAAGTTTCTCTAAGTTTCTCTAAAATACATTTATAATCTCAATTAAGTGCCTGTGATGAAAAAATCGGCTGATTTCATGATGAGCCCTATGAGTTCTGAGGCACGAAAATTGTTTTTTTCAAAATAAGTCTGAAACTTTCTTTGTTTTCGTTTCAAATCCTTCTTTTTTCTCAGTTCCTCACAAAGAAGTAAAAGCGACTCATAAATACGAGCAGCCCGGCTGCCACATCTGCCTCGATTATGTCTCGAACCTCGCAGACATCTCAACCGGTTCAGTCGGAAGCCCGGACGGCTGGTCGACGGTATTTATCCGCACCAGGAAGGGAAACGATATCTGGTCAAAGGCGGCCGCTGCAGGCATGTTCGAGACGAAGCCCATAGAAGAGGCCAGACCCGGCCTCGAACTCGTCACGAAGGAAAAGATCGACAAGAACAGGAAGAAGCTAGAGGAGCGCAGGAATTTCGGTGTCAATAAGGCTTTAAGGGATCCTTACGCCTAAACGTTTCTTTTTTAGCATTGAAATTATCGGCGTTATCTACACCGAGTACGGGGCTGGTTCTCATCCCCAAAATGATTCCATGAACCAGGAAATTCCTCAGAATCCACATCTTCCTATTTGTGGTGCTCTTGTGAGCTCAATCACTCCGGCTTTGTGGTTATCCTCCGTTTCCAAGTCCTTCTAATCCAGTAGTTTCCCAGAGAGGAAGCTGAGAATCTAATTTTATATTTACTTCAATGTTGCAAAATATTATGAACACCTTTTAGCCAACTGAGCATATCCTAAGAAAAGCTCGAGAATTTTGGATACATGCATTAAGTATGAAAAGAGGCATCAATTCTTCATAGGAAATAATAATTGGCCATAGTATAGCAATCTTGAAAAAAGTAGCATAAAAACTCAGTTGGAAGAGATAAAATATGTATAAATGGCGTGTTCGTTTTGAAATTATTCCTCCGTTATTAAAGTCCGAAATTATTAACGGGTATGATTTTAAAAATGATGATGAAAATGGAAAAACATATGTGGATATTTTTTACGAAACTTCAGAAATAAACGAAAAACTAAAAGATAGACATCATGAAGATGAATTTGCTGAAATAACATGTGCCCTCAGACATCAATCTAAAATAAAAAAACTATTGCTTCAAAGGATGATTTACTTAAAAGTAGTTTATTCTCTCGAAGTTAAATGTCTAGGGATAGAAGGATTTGATAGACAGCCTCGTTTAACTATAACATTTGAATCTAAAAATGATATTTTAGATGAGGATGATTCACTAAAAGCTAGTTCTGATTTCTGGAAATCTGGATTCAAGTTTGAAACTGATATCCAAAAGAAAAAAACTTTAGAAGAAGAGGTTTATAGAATAGCAAATTGGTTTGGTTTAGCGGAGAAACAAAACGATAACATCAGTTTCATTTTGGCATGGATTGCGTTTAATGGATTATATAGTCTATTTTCCCGCTATAACCCACCACAAAATTGTCGTATAGGCGACCAAGCTAAGTGGAAACACACTATTAATGAATTATTAAATGAAAAAGAGGCTGAAGCAATAGTCAGTAATTATTCTAATCTATTCGATTCATTGCAATCTTTTGATATCATTCGATATGAAAAATCAGGTAAAGAAGTAAAGTGTAACGAGAAACTGAAATCCATAAGAAACTCTACGAATTCAAATTATAAAAAAATAATAGAATGTGCAACCAATTGTATTTATATTGTTAGAAATCAGGTGTTCCATGAAGCTTCACTCACGGAAACTGAGGATGAGCGTTGTAAAATTAGTAAACATTTACTAATCATAATCGCAATGAAATGTTTGAAAAATTTTGTAAACATGAGGTGAGCATGCGGGCGTGGAGGGAAGTTTTAAGATATTTATTTAAAAAGAGATTTGATAACTCCTTCAGAGTTAATAAGGTGCTGCGGGATCTTTACACCTAAAACGGTCCTATTTTCACCGTTGAAATTATTAGCGTTATATCCGTGTATGACAGATTAAACAAATGTTTTTGCAATAAAAGTTTAATTTCAAGCCCCTCTCTAAGCTGGTTTACGATAGCAGTTTATTATTAATATACTCAGAGTTATGAATAAATACGGAAAGATAGATTCCAATATAGATACAGTACTTGCATTCATAATAATAAAAATAGTATGGGTAAACCAGAAAGTATTACACCACGATTTGGCATAGACATTGTAAAACCAGGAACTGTTATACATATTATACAGATTATAAAAAAATAGCGGGATAAATAAAGCAAAAAACAATTTTAAGTAACTCGATTTACTCATACAGTGTCTTTCTTTTCTTGTCATTCTACAGTATAAATATAAAATAAATAATACAAATAATGCTCCAATAACAATGTAAACAACCGGTATCCCATATAATGTTACAGCATGACTCGAAAATTCTGCATGACTCGTTGTTACAGCATGACTCGTAACTTCTATTTCTCCTGTGCCAGAACCAATGATTGCGCTGTCATTGTTCACGCTTCCTTATATGTTTTGAAAAGTTAAAAGATTTTTTGTTTCACCCAGCACCCTTAGACTTGATAAACCTTATTTTATCTCCAGTGGAGAAGTGAGATATATAAATCCGTAATCATCGTCTGTCTCTGATCCCTCTCCCTCAGTCTTGAAACCCTCAGTTGAGCTGATAGCTATCGAATATGTCCGCAGCAGTAACCATCTTATTGCCTGGTTGAGGATTTGATCAATCCTATTACATGCCATTTTATTTTAGAGAGTGTGGGTCGGAAAACTATAGAAATTATCAAAGAGGTGAATAGTCAGACTAAACATCCAGTACTGCATTATAAGAGGTAATGGGGGATTATGATTATGGCAGTCAATGAGAAAGAAATGAGGATTAAGATAATCAAAGACGGACCGTATCGGGTTACAGGCGGAGTGCCGCTTTTCGAACAGGTAATTGTCACCGATGACGTCGGCCACACCAGAGAATTAATTGATATAAAGGAATACCCCCGGCGGGAATCCTATATTTTATGCCGCTGCGGCTCATCCGAAAATAAGCCCTTCTGTGATGGGACCCACCGCAAGATCGGTTTTGACGGGAGCGAAACAGCCAGCAGAAAGCCTTACCTGGAAAAAGCGGAAACGTTTGAAGGTCCTGATCTAAAACTCACCGATGTCTACGAGCTCTGCGATCATTCTCGTTTCTGCCAGCGGGCTGGAGGAATAAGGGATCTCATACAAAAATCCGACGATCCGGAAGCCAGACAAACCGCCATAGAGGAAGCCATGGTCTGCCCGTCAGGACGGCTGGTCCTGTGGGACAAGAAGACAGGCAAACCCTTTGAAAAAGAATTTGAACCTTCTATTGTACTGGTTCACGACAAACAAAAAGGTTGTGAAGGTCCCCTCTGGGTTCGAGGTGGTATCCCCATTGAATCCGCAGATGGCAGCATGTACGAATCCCGGAACAGAGTAACCCTCTGCCGCTGCGGGAAGTCGGAGAACAAGCCCTACTGTGACGGCAGCCACTGGATGAACAGCCAGCAGAAGCTCGAGTTCAGGAAGAAGTGGGGCCTGGAATGAGTGAGTTCGTTGATTAATAGAGATTCTTAATTTGCGGAAATAGTAATCTCGCATAACAATCAGGCAATCCAAAAGTCAAAATGAAAGCAATCAATGTGCAATTCCGCGATAAAAAATAGAGAATTCGAGGGTAGCCTTCTTTATTTCAATATATCCTCGAACTCCTTCTGACTCTACAGATGCTTCCAAAGTCTCATCAGCCTGCAGCAAGTTTTCGATTGCACTTTTCTGAATAGCTGGAATGGTGACACGTCTCACGTTGGCCACAGGGTTGCCAATCATATTTTCCTGCCCTGTTTTATCAAGTGACCGAAACCTTTCTCCAGACTGAGCAAAGTCGTTTGTTTTGAAGATCTTCAGGCTCTTGAAGACATTTAGACTCGGTCAAGCGAGGTCGAAGCGATCAAGGTTCATCACCCTGGTCCAGGCCGCCACGAAGTCCTGGACAAACTTCTCCTGCGCGTCCGCACTTCCGTAGACCTCGGCCAGAGCTCGGAGCTGGGAGTTCGAACCGAAGATAAGATCGACACGCGTACCGGTCCACTTGACTTTCCCAGTGTTGCGATCGCGCCCTTCAAACATGTCCCAGGCGTCCGATACCTCCTTCCACTCCGTACCCATGTCGAGCAGGTTCACGAAGAAGTCGTTTGTTAGCGCTTCCGGCTTTCGGGTAAAAACGCCGTGCCGGGTCTGTCCAAAATTGGTATTCAGCACGCGCATGCCGCCAACGAGCACCGTCATCTCGGGTGCGGTCAGCGTCAGCAATTGCGCCTTGTCAACCAGCAATGCCTCGGCTGATACGGTGTATTTGGCCTTGAGGTAGTTGCGGAAACCATCCGCAATCGGTTCGAGTAAGGCAAAGGAGTCCACATCGGTCTGCTCCTGCAAGGCATCCATGCGCCCTGGAGAGAAGGGGACCGTCACATCGTGACCAGTATTCTTCGCAGCCTGCTCGATGCCTGCACAACCAGCCAGAACGATCAGGTCAGCAAGCGAGACCTTCTTACCGCCAGAAGCCGCGCTGTTGAACTCGTTCTGGATACCTTCGAGAGTGTTCAGCACTTTCGCCAGCTCGGCTGGCTGGTTGACTTCCCAATCCTTCTGCGGCGCGAGACGAATTCGTGCGCCGTTCGCACCGCCGCGCTTGTCGGAGCCACGGAAGGTAGACGCCGACGCCCAGGCGGTCGAAACCAGTTGCGAGATCGACAGCCCTGAGGTAAGGACCTTGCCCTTGAGAAAGGCAATGTCCTTCTCATCGATCAACTTATGATTGACCGCGGGGATGGGGTCTTGCCAGATGAGCTCTTCGGCAGGAACCTCCGGACCGAGATAGCGTGCGCGCGGACCCATGTCTCGGTGCGTCAGCTTGAACCACGCGCGTGTGAATGCTTCCGCTAATTGATCCGGGTTCTCATAGAAGCGCCTTGAAATCTTTTCATAGTCAGGGTCGAACCTCAAGGAAAGGTCAGTGGTCAGCATGCTTGGCGCGTGACGCCTGGACGGGTCGTGGGCATCAGGAATCGTGCCGGCGCCTGCGCCACCTTTCGGTTGCCACTGATGTGCACCGGCCGGACTCTTCGTCAATTCCCATTCATAGCCGAACAGAATCCTGAAGAAGTTGTTGCTCCACCTCGTCGGCGTGTTGGTCCAGGTGACCTCCAGCCCACTGGTGATCGTGTCACCGCCTTTGCCGGTGCCGAAGCTGCTCTTCCAACCGAGGCCTTGCTCCTCGATACTGGCCGCTTCCGGTTCAGGCCCGACATGGGACGCAGGGCCGGCGCCGTGGGTTTTGCCGAAAGCGTGACCGCCAGCGATGAGCGCAACGGTCTCTTCATCGTTCATGGACATGCGAGCGAAAATGTCGCGGATATCCCTGGCCGCCGCGATCGGATCCGGGTTGCCGTCCGGGCCTTCCGGATTGACGTAGATCAGCCCCATCTGCACGGCAGCGAGCGGATTTTCGAGGTCCCGGTCACCGGAGTAGCGTTTATCACCGCCCAACCATGTGTCCTCAGAGCCCCAATAGACATCCTTGTCCGGCTCCCAGACGTCCTCGCGACCGCCTCCAAAACCGAACGTTTTGAATCCCATCGTTTCCAGGGCGACGTTGCCCGCAAGAATCATGAGGTCGGCCCATGAAATTTTACGGCCATACTTCTGCTTGATCGGCCAGAGCAAGCGGCGCGCCTTGTCCAGATTGCAGTTGTCCGGCCAACTGTTAAGCGGCGAAAAGCGTTGCTGACCTCTACCGCCACCGCCGCGGCCGTCACCGGCGCGGTAGGTGCCGGCGCTGTGCCACGCCATGCGAATGAACAAAGGGCCATAGTGACCGAAGTCCGCCGGCCACCAGTCCTTCGAATCGGTAATCAGCGCCGCGAGATCTTTCTTCACAGCCGCCAGGTCGAGGCTCTTGAACTCTTTCGCGTAGTTGAAGTCCTCGCCCATAGGGTTGGACCTGGAAGAATGCTGGTGAAGGATCTCGAGCTTCAACTGGTTTGGCCACCAGTCGCGGTTCGACATGACTCTACCGGTTTCTTGTTTGTCTGCTCTGACCGTTTCAGGGTTCTTTCTGTCGTCAGTCATAACATTACCTACCCCCACATTGATAAAAATTCAAGACCAAATCTCCAGTATGCAATCTCTTCAATCTTGTCTCCTCCTGGAAGAATTGAGTGTCGATTGCCAGAGAGACTAATTTCGGTCCGCTTTCCAAAAGCTTGAAATTCTTACATGCTGTTTTGCCATGTCCAATTTTTCATCTTTCAAGGTGAGCTTGTTTCAAAACTACCTCTAATCCTTCCATGCCAATTTTTCGGAGTAAAGAAATCAAGATCATCAAGTCAAATGGAAAATCTGCTTTAGATAAAAACATGAATAATCGGGATTTTGAAACTAGCTCGGTATGAACGACATAAGCCTCTTAATAGGATTCATCATAATACAGCTCATGTAAAGTCCATCGCTATTCTATCAAACCGTCATCCTCTTGTCAAATTTTCCTTTCCAATCCTGGAAGTTCGTTACTTTAGGTCTTACGACTCCTATTCTGGCTATATTTCCCCCCTTAATCATTACTAATAGTTCTATCCCTGAAGAACTTATTCCAATTCAATATTCAACAACTATAACCACGGATATCTATTTAATATTGAGTATTAAATAAATAGCACTTACGCGGTTGAATTGTTTTCTGCAGATCACATTGAAATAATATTGTATTCATTATGAGCCTATCCCAAAACTCAAAATTTGCTTCTTTGGGTCACGTACTTGAGTAACAAATCTGGCTTTCGATTATTAAAGCAATCCTGAATAATTCTGATAAGTGAGATTAAAAATGGGTTTTGGGATGAGCTCGTAATCAAGATCAGTACACTTTGGAGGATTTATTGCATTCATTTCAAAGATTTTTTTGAATATATTGCTATTATTATAGAGCCTATCCGAATAGTGTTGTTCCCCCTATATCTAATAACGAGTACTGTACATAGATAATAAATAAAAATGGGTTAAACACTTATGTTAAAACAGTGCCTTACTGATGTCGTTATTGATTTTCCCGAAGGCTTAGAGCCAATTTTTCTTCTTTTTTGCCAGTGACCGCCCGATATCTGCTCACTTCGTGAGCATGTGGGCGTGGAGAGAAGTTTTCAGATGAGTTGATAAAAAGGAAATTTGACAACTAAGAGCCTATCAGGAAAATCGATAACGATATTAGTGAAACACTGAGATTAGAATAAGACCTCTATGTTTTAAGAGTTTTGAGGTCATATTTACTTCAAAATTTGAAGTAAAAACCTATGCATAGATGAAAAAGAAAATTCTGTTTTTTTGAAGAAACGGGATACAGAGCATTTCGAATTTACAGAACTTCAGTTACATTGCCTCTAAAAGTTTTAACTCATGTAAATTCCAACTCGTCTAAAAATTCCAAACCCTGTAAATTTCAAACCTTTCCCAGGTTTTCGCTCCCCAGAATATTCTCAAGTTCTTTTTCCAGTTGTTTCCTCTGGATGTCCAGATGGTCAGCTTTCAGGTTAAGACTTTGAAGTTTCCTTGAGCGTATTTCCGGCTCTATATTTTCTTCGGTTTCTCCGATTTGTTTTTTCATGGTTTCTAATTCGGTTTTTACTTCTTCTTTTTTGCTTTTAATGAATCCCAGTTTTGTTTTTAAATCTGCTTTCTTATCCTCTTCAGGTACGCTGCTGACCTGCTGTTCAAGTTCTTTTTCCTTCTTATCTAAAACTTCCAGGACATACCCTATCCTTCCCAGAATCTCGGCTTCTATTGCTTTGTCAAAGATGATTTCTTCAGGTTTCTTTTCCGGAGGCTTTTCAGGCATTTCGACTTTTAGGGGCTCTTTTGGGGGGATGAAAACGGTCCCTTCTTTCAGGATCCTCTGGTTCATGAAGTTGGGGGAGACGATTTCTACATCAGCTTCGTGAAGGGCGTCAAGAACGGCTTTTTTGAAATCCGATCGGGCCGTGATCAAGCTCTCAATGTTCTTTAAGAGCCCTCCAACCTTGTATGTAACCGAAAAGTCCCCGAGTTCCAGGACGTGGACGAAAGGGTTTTCAAGCCCGGTTTTTTCTGCAGCCAGGAGCAGGTTTTTTTCGATTTTCTGGCGGGGGACATCGTAGCCCAGGGAGACGCAGGTGAAGATGATGGTCCCCGATGTCCTGATCGTTTTTAAGGGGTTTGAGACCAGTTTGAGGTTAGGGAAGGTTACCAGGTCCCTGTTTATCGACTGGACTTCCGTGTGAAGGATATGAATGTCGGTGACTCTCCCGAAGACGTTCCCACTTTCAATGTAATCCCCTACCCTGAAGGGCTTTATGATCCGCAGCATGATCCCGGACATCGCGTTGGCAATAAAAGTGGTGGAGGAAAGTGCAACTGCAGCCCCGGCAATGATCCCGAGCAGGCTGAGAATCGATTCTTTGTACTGGGCTGCAATTGGGAGGCTGAACACGACAAAAATGAGGCCGATGCTGAGGATGACGAACTGAATTAGGTGCTTTGCGAATTTCACGTCTGTGTGAATTATCTTTGTCCTGACAAGCAGGCGGTCAACTGCAAAAATCAGAAAAAGGGTAACTGCCACCGTAATAATGCTCACCAGATAGTCCCCAAAAATCTGGGATAAATAGCTCAGCTTCTTTTCCCCCTCTATAATTCCTTTAATTTTTTCTTTTTCCTTTTAGCCTTCGCAATCCCCTTGAATAAAAAATTCGCCCGGTTTCATCCCGTTACATCCTGTTAATTTGTTCCTGATGCTTGATATTATTAACTTCAAAACTTTCTATTAACTTCAAATCCTTAGAGGCATAAGGTAGTTTCAGGGTTTGCCTACGAATAAGGAAACTTTATCGTAAGGACAATATCTGGCAGGAAATAACTTTAAAGGCAGTTAGATAAATTACTGTGGTAGGTGAACCGGATATGAGAATCGCAGTATGTGGGAAAGGAGGAAGTGGTAAAAGTACGATTTCCGCCCTCCTGGCAAAGCAGATGGCAAAAACAAAGAACGTCCTGGTACTTGACATCGATGAGTCCAACTACGGGCTGCACAGCCAGCTCGGGATGGCAGCCCCCGGAGACCTCATGGAGTACTTCGGAGGAAAACAGGATTTCAAGAAAATGCAGAAGGCTCCGAAGACCTCTCCTCTCGGAGGGCTTACCGTTCCAGGGGCTTCAGGAAATCAGCAGCAATCTCGCTTCTTTAAGAAAAGGTGGAGTTTTTCCGACCTGCCTTCGGAGTTTGTGGAAAAGAAGGGGAATCTCCGGTTGATGGCTGTTGGCAAGATCCATGATTTCGGAGAGGGATGTGCCTGTCCTATGGGAGTCCTGACAAGAGAGTTTCTCGAAAACCTCGACCTCGGAAAAGACGATGTAGTAATTGTTGACACTGAAGCCGGCACGGAACATTTCGGGCGCGGCGTTGATAAAGGCTTTGACCTGATCCTGGTAGTTATCGATCCTTCCTACGAATCCCTCAAACTTTCAAAGAAATTTGAAGATTTTGGAGGACAGTGCGGGTGTAAAGTCTATTTTGTGCTTAACAGGGTTGAGCCGGATATCAGGGAAGAGATGCTGGCTTCCGTGAATTGCGTGAATGTCGTGGCTGAGATCCCTGCAAAAAGAGAACTTTTCAAAGCGTCCCTGAAAGGCGAAGAACTCGACCTTGAGCTGGAAGAGATTGCAAAGCTTGCAGAGTTTCTTGCAGAGTTTCGGGGAAAATCCGATTCATTGGTTCATTGACTCATTGACTCATTGACTCATTGACTCATTGATCCATTCATTGATTCATTGACTCATTGATCCATTCATTGATTCATAGGTTTTGGGCAACTGATGGGTATTTTTGATCTCCCTGCAGCTTTTTCATTTTTAACGCCTTCAATTAGCTGGGGCTGCAGCCCTGAATGAGAAAATTCCGGACAATTATCCGAAAGTATATTATTGATCGTGTTATTTGAATAATGCAAAAGTTTTACGTGGTTTGCGGACAGCATGTTTTGTTTACCGGAGTTGTCCTTTTCCGGAATTTCTATTCATTAACTTATTGATCAAAACTATGTTTGAAATGTTTGAAAGGTATGAAATATTTGGATGTTGGAGTTATATTTTCATTATTAAAACGCTGGAGAACATAAAATGACTACACGCGAGTACATGCTTGGAAACGTGGCAATTGCCCGGGGCCTTTTGGAAGGCGGCGTACAGGTGGCTACAGGCTACCCCGGGACTCCTTCTTCGGAGATCATCGATACCCTTGCGGCCCGGAAGGACCGGGACTACTATATTGAATGGTCCGTGAATGAAAAGGTGGCAATGGAAGTGGCAGTCGGAGCCGCCTGGGCAGGAGTCCGGTCTGTCGTGACAATGAAACACGTCGGGTTAAACGTTGCAGCCGACCCCTTCATGACCCTTGCCTATGCAGGGACAAAAGGCGGGCTTATTGCCATTGTGGCTGATGACCCTTCCTGTCATTCCTCCCAGAACGAGCAGGATACACGGCGCTATGCCCAATTTGCCCTTGTGCCCTGTTTTGACCCTTCAACTCCCCAGGAAGCCAAAGATATGCTTCCATATGCGTTTGAGTTCTCTGAAAAGTTCGAAATCCCTGTCATCTTCAGGCCCACCACCCGGATTTCGCACGGTAAATCAGATATCGAGCTCGGGGAAATCCCTGTAGAAAAAGCGATTCCCCATTTCGAAAAACTTCTCGACCGCTGGGTCATGCTGCCCAAGAATGCACGCACCCGCCATACCCATATCCTTTCTATCCAGCAGCCAATGGAAGATGAGCTTGCAGAATCTCCCTGGAACTCCCTGGAACTAATACCAGATGCAAAGTTCGGGGTAATAGGTGCAGGCATTGCTTCGGTATACGCAAAAGAGGCCATGCAGGAACTTGGGCTTGAAGCTTCTTTCCTGAAGATAGGGACCTATCCTGTCCCGAAAAAGCTTATTCTGAAACTGCTGAACACAGTTGATACTATTCTCATCTTCGAAGAGCTTGAGCCGATTGTCGAAGAGCAGGTAAGGATGCTTGCACAGGAAGCCGGGCTTGAGGTCTCGATTCTCGGGAAAACGGGTGGTTTTGTCCCGCGAGAAGGAGAACTGGACATAAGCGCCTTCCTTGAAGCCTTGAAGAGAACTTTTGATCTGGATGCCGAACCAGAAACTGAAAAAATGCCCCTTGAACTTGCTCCCCGCCCGCCTGCCCTCTGTGCCGGCTGTTCTCACAGAGCAACCTTCTATTCCATGAGAAAGGTCTTTGGAAAGGATGCTATCTACCCAAGTGATATCGGCTGTTATACCCTCGGGATCCAGAGCGGGACTGTTGAGACCACGCTCTGCATGGGCTCAAGCATCAGCATAGCTTCCGGGCTTTACCATGCAGGGGAAAAGCGCCCTATCTGCTGTTCTATCGGGGACTCAACCTTTTTCCATACAGGTATGAATTCTCTCCTGAACGCGGTCTTCAACAAAGCCAATATTACGGTCACCATTCTCGACAACCGCATCACAGCCATGACCGGGCACCAGCCAAATCCCGGGGTTGGCTTTACAGTTACCGGTGAACCAACTGTAGAGGTCTCGCTTGCCGAACTCTGCGGGGCTATGGGAGCCGGATTTGTAACTGTTGTTGACCCCTACAACCTTGAAGCAACCCAGGAAGCTTTCAAAGCCGCAAAGGACTTCGAAGGCACATCTGTAGTCATAGCAAGGCAGCCCTGTGTGATCTCAGGAAAGAGAGCAGGGATCAGGCGGGTCCCGTACATCGTCGACCCTGAAAAGTGTGAAGGCTGTAAGCAGTGCGTCAAGTTCGGCTGCCCGGCAATCGAATTTGATGAGGAAAAGAAATGCGCTGTAATTACTGCCCTGTGCAGCGGATGTGGGGTCTGCGCGCAGATCTGCAAGTTTGAAGCTATCCGGGAGGTGAAGAGATGAGTCAGGTAAAAGGAGAGAAGAAGCTCGATCTCCTTATCACGGGAGTCGGGGGACAGGGAGCAATCCTTGCTTCGGACATCATCGGAAAAGCCGCAGTAATTTCAGGGCTTCCCATCCGGGCAGCAGAGACCCACGGCATGGCGCAGCGCGGAGGCTCGGTTGTAAATCACATAAGGCTGGGTTCAGATCTCGGATCAATGATCCCTAAAAAAGGCGCAGACATCATGCTTGCCCTTGAGCCCATGGAGGCAGTCCG
This sequence comes from Methanosarcina sp. 2.H.A.1B.4, assembly GCF_000979385.1. Classification (NCBI taxonomy): domain Archaea; kingdom Methanobacteriati; phylum Methanobacteriota; class Methanomicrobia; order Methanosarcinales; family Methanosarcinaceae; genus Methanosarcina; species Methanosarcina sp. 2.H.A.1B.4. The sequence continues at coordinate 30,692 of NZ_JJOV01000085.1, read as the reverse complement.
GTATCTTGATTTCCTGAAGGACGGCGGAGTAATTATAGTAAACACTCAGACAATCATCCCTGTAACCGTCACATCGGGCCTTGCAAAGTACCCTGATTTCCAGGAAATCCTGGACGTCCTTTCTGAAAAATATATAGTAAAAGCCTTTAATGCGGACGAACTGGCTTATGAAGCCGGAAACAGGCTTGCAATGAACGTGGCAATGGTCGGGGCAGTCTCTGGCTACCTGCCCATTCCGAAAGAGACTCTGATCGAGAGTGTTAAAGCCCTCGTGCCGCAGAAGACAGTTGAGATTAATTTAAGGGCTTTTGAGATGGGGAGGAAAAAAGTCGATAAAAGCTAAACAGAGGAAAGCTCAAGCTTTCCTTTTTATGCTTCTTCATAACAGTTGTAGATTATATTTATTGTTTATATGGAGTATAAGAGAAATCACTGATTATAAGCTCAATATTCTTTCCATCAGATGGAGCACCCTGTAACCAGAGATTCATTATTACGTATTCGGGATTTGTAGGAATACCATTTACATTAGTATAATTGAAATCGGAAAGAACTTTTCCGCCTTTCGTTGTGGACGTGAATCTGATGTATGTAGGCTGCCAATCAATCTTATGAATTGTGTTTGTTCCCGTGATGCGGGAGGGAATCAGTGCACCTTTACTATTTCCACTGATACTGTAAGGCTGTACAGAATTCCATAACTGATTGCCATTTGATTGCCCCCATCTTGCCATTTCAATGTCTAATTCCTGGGAATCATCGAGGTATGTAAACAATCCAACTACGCTATTCTTGTCATAAGTGAAAACCGGAGATGCTACCTTCCATGTAAAAGTTCCGTATAAGAATTTATTCCGGCTGTCGATTTCTGTGCATTTCCATTTTCCGTTATCATTTACAATTGTTAAGTGCATTCTATTTTTATCATCGACCCATACACCTTCATTATTCCAGTAATTGTTCCCTGGTTGCCCGGTTCCTGATCTGACATCCCAGGTTTGACCTTTCCAGTTAATTTCCCCATTAGACGGGTAATCAGTAGCTCTTATGGGCATAACCGAAACCATCACAACAAACAGTGCAATAAACAATATCAAATATTTATCTGTTTTCACGTCATTTTTCCCCCAATCATTTTATCCGACGTTTAATAGACCGGGGGGCAATCCTGTGATCAAATCTGAAAAAGTGTATACTTCTCCCAGAGCATTCACAGAAGAATAATAGTTTCAAAGATTACAGAGATTAAATTCAATCCTTTTTGGTAATGAAAATATACTCCAGAATTACCCCCCGGTATTACAGGATGTATATTTTTATATATTCAAGAACGTTTTTTACATTTTTTTCTCAGTATATAGTTTAAATTTATGTATTGTGTTAATAAGTATTGTATGCTTTAAATTTTCTAAAAAATAATAATATCAATGTGTGTCCATATAATAGGGTTGTAGCGACTATTCTGTAATTTCAAACTAAGTTAAAATTGAAACCATATTACAGAAATACAAAGATATACCTCCGAGTCCCACAAATTAGTTAGAAAAGTCAATGATTAAGAATAGTTGATACATTTATAAATATTTTTTGCACACATCCCCATGAATTAATTTATTAATCGAAAAAAACTAAAATTAAAAGACTTAGTCAATCCAAAAATTAGCAGAAACATAAAAAATATTTTTTGAAAATACTCTCATGTCAATCAAGCAAAAGTGGTTTCTGTTGCTTTCTCACAAGATGAAAGAGAAGAAAGAGGAAAACTCTCAGTATAAAGCTTGACAACGAGGTTGAAAAAGCAGACAAGGCTTTTAAAAAACAGAAAGAGTAGGACTTTTTCTGAGAAGAAGATGCATTAAAAACCACAGAGAAATTGGTTCAAGAATGGAAATAAATTTATTAAGAAATTGAATAATATATGTTGATCTGTGAAAATTGACCTATTTTTGTCGAAATGAAACAAAACTAAAAAATGAAAGGGATATTACTCAATTGTAAAACTCAAAATTCCAGGCAGCCTGTAGGGTTATGTTTTCTTATTTCTATAGAGGCTGCCTGGAATATCGTGTCGCTTCAGCAGTAAAATATCGTATAAAATAGATTACAACCATTCAGAATATTTCAATCTTTGAGGATTGACGCGACACCAGGATCATCGAAGCTTTTCATAGATTGGCATTATTTTACCTTGGTCTTTCTGGCGCCAAATTGGGTATTTAATCCTCTATCGGTTATATAGAAGATATAGAGGTAGCTACACACAAAAAGCCGAAGCATCGTATAAAATAACATATACACAACTAACACGGGTATTAGCTTTTTATTGTGAGTCAGGAATATTGCGTTGAATATCATATATAGTACCACTGGAATAAACATATACATCACCGCGTTCGTTGCGGCTGCATTCCGATTTCCATATTGCATTAGTAGTATTGGAATAGTTACAGTAGTGGTAATTGCTATGATCGACGTTATATATCCCATGTAGTTGTAAAGCATCCACGGATTGCTAATTGCCCATTTCTTGTGTTTCCTCCACACCTGTAGACTTCCATACCACCATCTGTTCCTTTGCTTAATCCATTCGGTAATAGTTTCTGGCGCATCAGTATAGACTTTTGCATCCCTATCCCGGATAACCTTCATTGATTTTTCGAGCGCAGTAACCGTAAAATCTGCATCTTCAACTATGGTATCGTCACTGAATTTAACATCAGATAACACAGCACGCTTCACTGCAGTTATCGGGCCGGGGCACACCAATACTTTCCCATTTAGTGCCTGTAAACCACGCGCTACTTCTTGTTCCAGGTGATATTCGATCACCTGACAATACATAAAAATATTTTTAAATATCCCTTTTTTAGTTGTCGGATTGATAAGTACAGTTCCAGTTACTATATCAACATCTGGCTCCTCGATGAGTGTTTTTACTATAGAGCGCAATGCGCCTCTTTCCATATTTGAGTCACCATCTGAGAATAAAACAATATCACCCTTAGCAACCTCAATTGCTACATTAAGGGCATTTGCTTTACTAATATTTTTTGCGAGGTTAATAAATTTTACTGGCATTTTTGATACAATCTCAGCAGTCCTATCTGTTGAGCCATCATTCACTACTATGATCTCAACTGCACCAGTATAATCCTGATTAAGCAATGCATTTATACATCTCTCGATAGCTTTTTCCTCGTTATATGCAGGCACAATTACAGATACGAGCTCTGGTTGCTTCACTGATTTTATATTTGAGTGTTTAGATTTCTGTCTTGCTATATACCAATCGGAAAATAATTTCCAAGTGATGATAAGTGACATTGGAAATAGAACAGTCGTAATGAATAATATAAAATACAATCTCATTATGCTAGATATTGGCACACCTAATATACCGGGATCACCGCTATCAGGCGCGCTTGCTGGAATCACAGCAAGAATAACACCAGCTACAACTTTATGATTTTTAAGTGCTGACAAATCATTAATTGTACTCGTCGGTGTATTTGCATCTATATCATCCATTTGTATGATGACATCAGTTCTATCCGTGCTATTGAGATAATCAAGCACAAATTGTTTAGTAAATTGATTCCAATCCTGTGCGTGAAGTATTATAGTTTCCGGATTTTCCAGAGTTATTTGTTTTCGAGCCTCAATAAATTCAGGATCGTTGAAACTCTTCATATTACGCCATCTCCACGTATATTCATTAGCCGACGTCGCATACACATTTATATGTACACCAGTGGATTCAATGGCTTTTTTGGTTGCGTCATCCATTGGAACGTTTAAAATTTTATAAGGAGGAACAAACAAATTACCTTTAAAACCTGCCTTTCTGAAAACTTTCTGACTCTTCACAATATTCTCTTTTATTTGAGCCTTCGAGAGCACGGAATAATTTTCGTGTGCCCACCCATGCATTCCAATAGTAACACCATTATTTTGAGCCGCTTGTAATACGTGAATAGTCTCTGACGCATCTAATATAGAAGCCTCGCCGAACAAAAGATTATGTAGTGGTTCACCTTCAGTTTGAATTGCAATAACAATTGATATCGTGAGCACTAATGCACAGACCATAGCTACACATAGCGTATTTTTATATATCGAATCGTCTTTATTACTTATATTAGTCTTTGACCAATATTTTTCATCATGTATGACGTATAAATCGGATTTAAGTTCAATACTTTTAGTTGTATGTACGTTATCGGTCTTGTTATGATCACCTATTTTAATAGCCATCCATTTTTCACCCCGCGTCTGTTTTTTACAACTTTTATTGTGTCCATATTTCCAAGGGCAAGCAGATCGAAATTGAAATTTAGAACACTTTTATAAATCTACATTTTTTAAAAAAATAGATAAAAGTAAATGATCACTATGTGACATAGATATTCAAGCCGTATCTTTGTATATATTAGTATTCAGATTTACTTTCAAACATGTGGAAATAATACAGCGGTTTTGCCAGTTTTCAGTGATAACATTCAGCAAAATTAGATAGAGAGGGGTGTTTATCGAAGTGGTTATCTAATTATCATTGTGTGGAGAATTCTACATAAATTTTTCACATTAGTTCCCCTGCCTTAACTTTACGATCCTATAGGGAATATGCCCTATAATTCCGCATTATCTAGCTTATTTTCACCCTCAAGAGAATCATATAAAATAGTAAATTATTTACCTACATGTTCCCCATACAATAGGACTTATGAATTGAAGAATTGGATATTAGCAATAAGTTGTTTCTTCTTGATCGTGGTTTTTCTCCGAAAAGGTTCTTAACGTCGAGAGGAAAACCAGGTCAAACTTGTGTTACCAACGAAAAGAAATAGTCATTATTACGACACAAGAATACACCTTAATGAAGAATTCATATCTCATGATAGGCTAATCAAATGTGGAAAAAGAAAGTTGGGAAATAGGTTATTATATTTATATGAAGTCCATGACCTAAAACTTGAAGAACAGAAGACAATATTCAGAAAAAGAGAGGAAGGGGAAATTAATGATAAATTTCGGTTCATCACTGTTTCGAAGGAGTAACTTACATTCAGCTCCAAAATGTCAAAGTAACATATCTAAAATTTAGAAACATTTGTTGTTGAAAATCATATTCAAGCTTGATATTTCTCTTTTTGGTCCGGCTATTTTATAACTAAGCAATTATCTTCAACCCACAGAAAACCGCGAATGGCCTAAATTTTTGTTGATTTCATTTTTGAAAACCCTGCAGGTTCTCCATGAACTCCCCCACTTCTTCGGCACCAATATTCAGAAACTATGTTTCCTAAAGTTATTTACTCATCTAATATCTAGCTATGTACAATCGTATGTTACGATTAAATAGGTGGGTTGGAGTAAAATTTTGGAAATATATTGATATGGTGGCATAATATATTACTTAATATATGCAATTGAGTAATAAGAATCCCCTGCGCATTTAATTCCTTATTGAGGAATAAAATACGTAGTTACTGCCTGTCAAAAAACATTGTTGAAACTGGAAACTAAAACAAGTGGGTGATATTTAATGGAGTACGTAAGAAAAACCTGTCCGATTTGTGGGAGTAAGTTTGTAGTCCTGAAAAAGGTCGAGGAAAAGGCAATCTACTGTACGCTTGAGTGCCTTTCAGCATCTCAGGGGAAGATGAAAAGGGAGAGAAGTTCCTCTTTAATAACTGTATAAGATGATATTGTTTCATAGTAAACAGTATGATTTATTTCCAGTTATCTTTTTTAAATTTTTAATCAACATTCTCCTTTATTATTAATAAAGTTATCTCTTTGAAATTCGATAGATTCGGTTCTTGAATAAAGTTCAGTGTGTGTCAGGACAGTCACTCAATAATAATTTTCAAAAAAGATTGCTATTTTAGTTACAAAGTGAGTTTATACGATCCGTTGGCAAATTTATTTACATAGTAGTCGTTTAGTTAAAGGAGATAAATGATATGGAAAGTGTCGGTCAGGAACTATTGAACGTTCCCTTTGGGGACATGATTTGAGAAATGGCCCTGGCGATTGAAGAGGGGCAGATCGCTCTGGACATGAATTCTGTGCAGGTTGCCCAAACTCTTGCAGCAACCCAGCTTGATGCCGGAAGCATTGTAATGTATATTGAAGAGACCACGGATGCTGACGGTAATGTGACTGCAAGAAATGTGGTTACTAATGACAAACCCATTTCTCTTCTGACCTACGGGCTTGAACCTCGTTTCTACGAATTTACGGAATCGATTATTGAGTTAAGATGACAGATTACCGAGCAAGCCAGCCCTAACTAAAATATTCAATAAAATATTTCATACTACCGAAAGGTTTCCTTAAAATAATGGAGAACCAGACTGTAGTCGCGGCAGGGATGGCTAAACTGACCTCACGCAGATGTTTTCAAAAAAATAGCATTTTTCTTGCTGTTGTTTTTGGAGAATCACTCCAAAATCTGCAATTATTATTTTAACTGAATCTTCGAGAAATGGGAATTGGAATCTTTGAATGAAGGCACAGGGCCAAAAGAGTTAATATGTCCCAGGATTTTCAAGATGTTTCTACTTCCTTAAGTCTCTTCCCGAAAACCTGTAAACAGGACAGGAATGTTGTCCTGAATAGAGGCAGTACTCCTGAGTTTGTTGCCACCAATGTATTATATAGGATATATACCAGAATTCCGACCCAAGCTCAAAAAGATGAAACACGGAACGCATGGAAAGACTGTAATTTTGCAGCTTAGTCCTCTTGAGCGTAGCGAAAAGGACAGCATACTGTTGCACTTGCTGTGCAACTCCCAGAAAAGATCCGATTTCCTGAGATCCCGAGGCGCAATTAGGGCTTCGGTACAATCTTTGACAGGCCCAAACTTTAAAATTTATTATATTTATTCTCCCCTGTCATTGATTCTTCTTTTTTAGAATTCCTCGCTCCCTGCAAAGGTTTTATATATGAGATGTGCTATTTAAAGGCAAAGTACATCAGAGATGTGAGGTTTCAGGCATTATGGTGCTTGGAACTGTTTAATCAGATCAATGTGATGCTTAATGCTAACTCCCGGAAATCTCCGGAAGTAAGGGCCTTCTACCGTTTTTACGGTTGAATTTCCTGCATAGAATATAAACCAGTGAGAAAAGTCGGATCAACATGAGTGTCAAAGGGCCAATGCTTTGAAACGCCCGCTTTTGGCGTCGCGAAGACGTCTAAAATCGCACGGAACTGTTCAGGTTTTCGATGAGTCGCGGTTGCAGTTGCTGAATACTGAAGTTTCAAATCAGGTTACTGAGTAAATCAGATTACTGAGTTACAGATCAGGTTACTGAATACTGAAGTTTCAAAATCAGATTGCTATATGTTTCAAATCAGGGCCGAGTGCCTGGATTTGGGTCTGCCAGGATCGTAAGGTCGGTTCTTAAATCAGATGTTTCCTGCTGAGGCAGGAGCAAAAGGGAACCGAATATCTGCAGATGCCTGAAGGAATGTAGGGTACCAGGAGCATAAAGCTCCGGTCTGCTCGAGGCTTTCCGCCGGCAGGTCTGAACGACATCCCTCCCCCACCTGGTAGCGTTCGGGGAATCCAGTGCACTTCTCTTTTGTCACTTGTGTTGTTTCGACCGGAGGGGCTGGTATTTCAATTGAAGTTTACGGAGTAGAAATATGGCAAGCATACACCGACCAAAACGAGGTTCCCTTGCATTCAGTCCGCGCAAGAGGGCTAAGAGCCACATTCCACGGTTCAGAGCCTGGCCGGAAGCCACGGGCGAACCAAAGCTGCAGAGTTTTGCAGGTTATAAGGTGGGTATGACCCACGTGATCATGGTTGATGATATAAAGAACAGCCTTACCCAGGGTATGGAAATCTCCGTACCGGTGACTGTACTCGAAACTCCTGCAATCAGGGTCGCAGCTATCCGGGCTTACACCGAAGACAGCACCGGGGAAAAGGCAATTGCCGAGGTATGGGCAGCAGACCTTGATCCTGAACTCAAACGCAGGATCCCCATTCCGGCAGCAGAGAACCAGGCTGAAGCCCTTGAAACTATCGGGAAACTGATCGAAGAAGGCAGAGTAAGCGACATCAAATCAGTCACCTACACCCTTCCAAAGAGCCTTACCGGTGTCCCCAAAAAGGTTCCAGATATCATGGAAACCGGGATCAATGCAAGAGACCTCAACACCAAATTCGAATACGCAAAGTCAATCCTCGGTACCCTTGTAAGCTTTACCGATGTTTTCAAGAACGGAACACTTGTTGACACCGCCGCAATTACCATAGGTAAAGGTACTCAGGGTCCTGTAAAGCGCTGGGGTATTCAGCTGCAGAAGGGAAAGCACTCCCGTCAGGGAAGCCTCAGGCAGGTCGGTACCCTTGGTCCCTTCCACCCGGCTCGCGTTTCCTGGAGAGTTCCCCAGATGGGTCAGACAGGATACCACCAGAGAACTGAGTTTAACAAGCGCATCCTCAAGATCGGAGCCGACGGAACAGAAATCACTCCTGAAGGCGGGTTCATTAACTATGGCCTTATCCGCGGAGACTATGTGCTGATTAAAGGCAGTGTTCCAGGACCTTCCAAGAGGCTTATAAGGCTCAGAGACCCGATCAGGGCAAAGAAAGCCGACCTTGGCGAACCCAACATCCTGTACATAAGCAGGGAATCCAAGCAGGGGTAATCTAAGATGGCTACAGCAAAAACCATAGACCTTACAGGAAAGGTAATCGGGGAAATCGAACTTCCATCAGTGTTTGATGCAGACTACCGCCCTGACCTGATTAAAAAGGCAGTACTCGCAGCACAGGCAAACAGGCTTCAGCCCTATGGTCCCCGCCTCTACGCAGGCATGGAGACTTCCGCAAGAGGCTGGGGCTCCGGAAGGGGTGTATCCCAGATTCCCAGGCTCGTAAACAGCAGCAGGGCTGCAAGAGTCCCGCACGCAAGGGGCGGAAGAAGAGCTCACCCACCAAAACCGGAAACTGACAGGAGCGAGAAGGTTAACACAAAAGAGCGCCGCTATGCAATCCGCTCAGCAATCGCAGCAACCATTGACCCTACCCTTGTAAGCCTGAGGGGTCACATCTTTGAAGCTGAACTTCCGATTGTTGCGGAAAATGCTCTTGAAAACCTCGAAAGGACAAAGCAGGTAATAGAATTCCTTGAAGCTGCTGGTCTGTATGAGGATGTCCTCAGGGCAAAATACGGAAGGCACATCAGAGCCGGCCGTGGAAAACTCAGAGGCAGGAAATACAAGCATAAAAAGAGCGTCTTGATTGTCGCAGGAGAAAACTCTCCTATCCAGAAAGCTGCAAGAAACCTTTCCGGAGTAGACGTCGTAACGGTAGACTCACTGAATACTGAAGTACTCGCACCGGGTACACACGCAGGTCGCCTTACTGTCTGGACAGAATCTGCAATTGGAAAACTGGAGGGCGCATTCCAATGAGTTCCATCAATTATCCTTTTGTTACTGAAAAAGCGATGATGCTGCTTGATGAAAACAAGCTTCAGTTTATCGTTGATACCAGATCAAACAAAAAGCAGATCGTGGAAGATGTTGAGAAGCTGTACGGATTCAAAGTAAAATCCGTGCGGACCATGACCACAATGAAGGGTACAAAGAAAGCCATCCTTGCATTTGAAGAGCCTGAATCGGCACATGAGATTGCAACCCGGATAGGACTTATGTGAGGTGTGATCCATGGGTAAAAGAATCATATCACAGAATAGGGGTAGAGGTACTCCGACCTACAGAGCTCCTTCTCACAAGTATAAGGCAGACCTGAGGCACCCGCGTGTGGATGAAAACACCTCCATCATGGGAGAAATCATAAACATCGAGCACGACCCTGCCCGTTCAGCCCCTATCGCAAAAGTTGCCTTTGAAAACGGAGAGGAACTTTTCCTTCTTGCTTCCGAAGGCATTGCAGTAGGGAACATCATCGAGTGCGGAGACGATGCCGAGGTTAAGCCAGGGAACATTGTACCTATCGGAAATGTGCCTGAAGGTTTCTTCATCTGCAACATCGAATCAAAGCCAAACGACGGCGGCAAATTTGTCCGTTCCTCCGGAGTATATGCAACCGTTGTGACTCACGAACCAACCAGGACTGCGGTGGCTATGCCCTCCGGTAACATAAAGTGGCTTAACCCCAAATGCAGGGCAGTAGTCGGGATTGTTGCCGGCGGTGGCAGAGTGGACAGGCCCTGGCTCAAAGCCGGGAAAAAGTACCACAAGATGAAAACCAGGGCTGCAAAGTACCCAAGGGTTTCAGGTGTTGCTATGAACCCACGTGACCACCCGTTCGGTGGAGGTGCCTGGAAGCACCCTGGAAAGCCCACAACTGTTAGCAGAAACGCCCCACCCGGAAGAAAGGTAGGACTGATTGCAGCAAGAAGGACCGGAATGAAGCGCTGATGAGGGGTATTCGTTATGGTAAAAAAATCATCATCAAGGTTACCGAAGAGAAAGGGTGAATTCACCTACCGCGGGAAAACCGTCTCAGAACTTCAGGAACTGAGTCTTGAAGAGTTTGCAGAACTTCTGCCTTCCAGAGAGCGCAGGAGCATCAAACGCGGGTTCACAGACGGGCAGAAAAAAGTCCTGCACGATTTCAAGGAAGGAAAGAACGTCAGAACCCATCACAGGGACATGATCATCCTTCCAGAAATGATTGGAACAGCTATCGAAATCCACAACGGGAAACAGTTTGTAGGTGTGGAACTTCAGCCTGAAATGATCGGGCACCGCTTCGGAGAATTCGCACCCACAAGACCAAAAGTTAACCACGGCAGTGCCGGTGTGGGAGCAACCCGTTCAAGCAAGTTCGTACCGCTGAAATGAGGTGAAGGGAATGGCAAGAATAAACTATTCAATCAATGGAGACCCTGAAACTACCTCTAAATCAATGGGTTCTGAACTTCATATTTCCCCGAAGAAGTCCCGTGAGGTTTGTAGCAAGATTAAGGGCATGAAAGCCGCTGAAGCAAGGAAATTCCTTGAGGACGTAATTGCCCTGAAGCAAGCAGTACCCTTCAAGAGACACTCCGAAGGGGCCGGTCACAGGAAAGGTCCCATGGCTGGAGGGAGATACCCTATCAGCGCTTCAAAAGAGATCTTAAAGGTTCTCAAAAATGCGGAGAGTAACGCCGAGTACAAGGGCCTTGAACCTGCAAACATGTACATCGTCCATGCTGCTATTCAGCGCGGAAGAGTAATTCATGGGTTCATGCCGAGGGCAAGAGGAAGAGCAACGCCCAAAGACACGGAAACTGTAAACATCGAGATGATCCTCTCCGAGGTGCGCTAAATGGCAATAGAGAGAAAGTTCGTAAATGACGGGTATGTTAAAGCCTCCATGGACGAGTATTTTGCAGAACAGCTGAACAGGGCTGGATACGGCGGCATGGAGCTCAACAGGACCCCCATGGGCACCCAGATTATTATTTACTCCGAAAAGCCGGGAATGGTAATCGGGAAAGCCGGGAAGGTCATCAGAAAACTTACCCGTGACGTTGCAACCAAATACAACCTCGAAAACCCGCAGATTGACGCTCAGGAAGTCAAGAGACCTGAACTTAATGCCCAGATGATGGCATCCAGGCTTGCATCTTCCATTGAGAGAGGCTGGTACTTCAGGAAAGCTGGACACAACACCCTCAGAGCAGTCATGAGCGCAGGTGCCCTTGGCTGTGAAGTCGTAATCTCCGGAAAGCTTACCGGAGCAAGGTCAAGAGTCGAAAAATTCGTTAACGGGCACGTAAAGCATTCCGGACACCCTGTACAAGAAGTAGTAGACGAAGGGTTTGCAGTAGCAGTTAAAAAGCTCGGAACCCTTGGCTGCAAAGTCAGGATCATTCAACCTGACATTGTCCTGCCTGACTCCTTCAGGGTTAAGGAAGCAAGCGAGATTATCGCTGAGCCCGCCGCTGAAAAGCCTGTAGAGAAACCGGTTGAGAAACCCGCTGAAGCCCCTAAAAAGGAAATCGCGGCAAAACCTAAAGCTCCTGCAGCAGCACCTGAGAAAGCAGTAGAGGTAGTCGAAGTCGCAGAACCTGAAGAAGCTGAGGAAGAAACCCAGCCTGAGGTATCCGAAGACTTTGAAGAAGCTGAACTTATCTATGTTGAAGGCTCAGAAGAAGTCCGAAGACAGGTCAATGGGGTCTGGCAGCACAAGCATGAGAGCTATGACTACTGGCACCCCATGGCAAGGGTCCACAAGGAGGCTAAGGAATAATGGCAATCCTCAGGACCAACGAAATCCGGACTATGACAATCGAAGAACGGGCTGACGAACTCGAAAACCTGAGCAACGAACTTATCCGGGAAAGAGCTCTTACCTCTGCGGGCGGGGCTCCTGACAATCCGGGTAGAATCGGAGAGATCAGGAGAACGATTGCCCGTATAAAGACAATTCAGCACGAGCTAAATGATATCTAAAGTGGAAATCCTGCCTTCGACCCTTATCTATCACGAATTGATAGGGCTCGAGATTAAGGTGATTTACTCCACTAATCCATCATTGACAGGAATCCGGGGCAGAGTCATCAACGAGACGAAAAATATGCTTGTTGTAGAAAACTCCCAGTCCCGGGAACTGAAGATTCCCAAGGCGGATTCGGAATTTATCTTCCGGATCCCTGCCGAGCTCTCCGAAAAAGGCCGCAGATCCGATACATTCGTAAATATTCAGGGAAACCTGCTGCTCTCACAGCCCGAAAATCGGATCAAGAACATCAAAAAGTTACGTAAATGGGGCTAAACTCATGGCAAGAGACATTGGATTGAATATACCGGCGCCATCAGAAGAATGTGAAGACTTATACTGTCCCTTCCACGGAACACTTCCTGTAAGAGGTCAGATCCTTGTGGGTACCGTGGTCAGCAGCAAGATGGACAATACGGTAGTCATTGAAAGGCAATACATGAAAATGGTGCCGAAATACCAGAGATACGAGAAGAGACGCTCGAAGGTTCACGCACACAACCCGCCTTGCATTTCCGCAAAAGTTGGCGATATCGTCACGATCGCAGAATGCAGGCGTATCAGCAAGACCAAGTCCTATGTGGTGGTCAAAGCGGAGGTGCCCAAATGAAAGGCATACGCTCAAGCATCCCAAGGGCTCTAAACGCAGGCGCCAAGATTCCGTGTGTGGACAACACCGGAGCCAAGGTCGTTGAGATTATCTCTGTCAAGAAGTACAGAGGGGTCAAAAACAGAATGCCCTGCGCAGGAATTGGAGACATGTGCGTCGTCTCTGTAAAGAAAGGCACACCCGAGATGAGGAAACAGGTTCTCCTCGCAGTGGTGGTTCGCCAGAAGCAGGAATTCCGCCGTCCTGACGGGCTACACGTGTCCTTTGAGGACAACGCCATGGTAATCACGGACGAAGACGGAATTCCCAAAGGCACGGACATAAAAGGTCCAGTGGCAAGGGAAGTAGCTGAGAGGTTCCCAAAGATCGGGACTACAGCATCCATTATTGTCTGAGGTGATTGCAATGGTATCCAAACAGCCAAGAAAACAGAGAAAGGCAAGATACACCGCACCTCTCCATATCAGGCAGAAATACATGGGTGCAAGACTCAGTGAGGGACTTACCAAACAGTACGGCACAAGAAGTGCTGCAGTCATCACTGGTGACACAGTAAAGGTCATGCGCGGAGACTTCAAGGGCACTGAAGGAAAAGTCCAGTCCGTATCCCTTATGGACGGCACAATCACAGTGGACGGAGTTATTTCCACAAAAGTGGATGGTACCGAAGTCCCAAGGCCCGTAAATCCCTCAAACGTCATGATCACAAAACTGGAAATGAAGGACGGGCGCAGAGCGTCAAGCATTAAGAAGTGAGGCAGGTGATTTTGTGACACACCAGAAAAGATTATCAGTTCCAAAGAGCTGGAAGGTCGGGAAGAAAGGCAATAAGTGGATCTCCACTACCCGCCCAGGGCCTCACAGCCAGGCACGCAGTCTTCCGCTCGGGATCATCATCCGTGACATCCTCAAACTTGTTGACAACAGCAGAGAAGGTAAAAGGGTTCTCTCCGAAGGAAAAGTCCTTGTAGATGGAATTCCCCGGAAAGACCTCAGGTTCCCGGTAGGTCTCTTTGATGTAATTACACTCCCTCTCGTAAATGAAGCATACAGGATGCTCCAGGATGAAAAGGGACGTCTGACCCTCCACAAGCTCAACGAAACTAACGTAAACAAGCTTTGCAGGATCAACAACAAGGCAACCGTCAAGGGAGGAAAAGTACAGCTTAACCTCAATGACGGAACCAACATCATTGGCTCCAATGAATACGGGACAAAGGACTCCCTGATTCTTTCCATTCCTGACAAACAGGTAGTAAAACACCTGAAGTTTGAGGTAGGAAACCTTGCAATGGTTGTAGGTGGCCAGCACTCAGGAGAAACCGGAAAGATTATGGAGATCCGGGAAGTTAAGAGTTCCAGGCACAACACAGTAATGATTTCCGGAGAAACCGATTTCGAAACAATCGAAGACTACGTAATCGTTATTGGCAAGGACAAACCTGAAATCCGGCTTGGCGGTGAGCTGAGTGAGTAATCCTATGCGCACACCGGTTGTCGAAAAGGTAATTGTCCACATGGGTGTTGGAGAAAGTGGCCAGCACCTGGTAAATGCCGAAGAAATCCTCCGGACCATCACAGGGCAGGGAGTCATAAGGTGCTTTGCCAAAAGGACTCTTCCTGCTTTCGCAATCAAAAAAGGCGAACCCATCGGCTGCAAGGTAACCCTTAGGGGCCAGACAGCCCAGAAGTTCCTTGAGACCTCTCTCGGAATCATCGAGAAGACCCTGAGCAGGTCCCAGTTTGATTCCCTCGGAAACGTCTCTTTCGGAATTGAAGAACATACTGACTTTCCGGGTATGAGATACGACCCTAACATAGGGGTTTTCGGAATGGATGTAACTGTTGTACTCAAGCGCCCGGGAGAAAGGATCTGCAAGAGGAGAATTGCACTCCGGAAGATCCCGACTGGCCACAGGGTCACGGTGGACGATGCGATCACCTTCCTTAACGAAAGTTATGGCGTGGAGGTCATGTAAATGACAGATACAATAAACAAGTCCGGAAGAGGAGTAAACGAATGCAAACGGTGTGGAAGAAAACAGGGGCTCGTCCGCAAATACGACATTTACCTCTGCAGGCACTGTTTCAGAGAGATTGCCCACGAGATGGGCTTTGAGAAGTATTCGTAAGGTGATTTAAATGGTATTACTTGATCCTCTTGCAAACGCCCTTTCCACCATCAAGAATGCAGAAGTCATTGGGAAGAGCTCCTGTATTATCAGGCCTGCTTCAAAAAACATTGGTAACGTCCTGAAGGTTATGCAGGATCTCGGCTACATTGGCGATTTCGAGTTTATCGACGATGGAAAAGCCGGAATCTATAGCGTTGCCCTTGTGGGAAGAATCAACAAGTGCGGTGCAATAAAGCCGCGTTACTCCGTCGGAACTGCCAGCTTTGAACGCTGGGAAAAGCAGTTCCTGCCAGCAAAGAACTTTGGTGCCCTTATAGTAACCACTTCAAGCGGGGTCATGTCTCAGTACGAGGCCCGTGACAAGAAGATCGGTGGGCAGCTTCTTGCTTATGTGTACTGAGGAGGGAACAGGAAATGGTTAAGGAAATTGCAAGAAAAATAGAGATTCCTGAAGGAGTTTCCGTCTCTCTCTCTCGGGATGTCTTCACTGCCAGGGGTCCGAAGGGAACTGTCGAAAGAAAGTTGTGGTACCCCGGAATCAGGATAGAAGTCAGGGAAGAAGAAGTACTGGTGGATGCAGAATCCTCCAGGAAAGAGCAGAAAGCCATGGTAGGTACTTTTACCTCTCACATCAAAAACCTGATCACAGGCGTGAATGAAGGCTTTGAGTGTAAGATGACCATTGTGTACGCTCACTTCCCGATGCAGGTAAAAGTTGAAGGTAAAACCTTCGTAATCGGGAACTTCCTTGGAGAAAAGAAACCAAGAGTTGCTAAGATACTTGGCGAGACAAAGGTTAAGGTAAGCGGGAGCGAGGTCATAGTTACCGGAATCAACAAGGAAGATGTCGGGCAGACTGCCGCAAACATAGAACAGAAAACCAAGATTAAGAGATTCGATCCAAGGATCTTCCAGGATGGAATCTACATAGTGCAGAAGCCCTGAGGTGGTTATGATGGCAGAAGAATTCAATGAAGTTGAAAGTACTTCAGTTTCCGCCCTTGATATGGATCCTGAATCCAAGCGCTTATTCAATGTGAGAAAGGTTCAGAAGGGGAAGAAGCCCCAGTTCAAGAGAACCTGTAGCCACAAGTTCAAAAGGCTTGACAGCAACTGGAGGCGTCCGAGAGGTTTGCAGGGCAAACAGCGCAGAAAGTATGTCTCAAAAGGTGCTCATGCCCAGGTAGGATACGGAAGCCCTGCTGCAGTCAAAGGTCTGCACCCCTCGGGTTATTCTGATGTTCTTATTTCCAGCATTGCGGAGCTTGAGCTTGTTGACCCGTCTTTCGAGGCTATCAGGATAGCAAGGACAATAGGCGCACAAAAGAAAGCCATTATTCTCGCAAAAGCTGAAGAATTGGGGATTAAAGTGCTGAACCCTGGAAGGAGTGAATAAAATGTCAGACCTGTTCAACCAGAGGAAGCTGGCTTCCAAAGTTCTTGAATGCGGGCTTGACAGGGTATGGCTTAACCCCGAAGCATCCGAAGAAATCGCCTCCGCAATCACAAGAGAAGATATCCGCGGACTCATTGAGAAAGGCACCATTAAGGCAAAGCCTGTAAAAGGAGTCAGCAGAGGCAGAGCCAGAGCTCGTGATGTCAAACGTAAGTATGGGCACTGCAAGGGACATGGGTCCAGAAAGGGTAAGAAAGGAGCCCGTACCCCAAGTAAAGAGCTGTGGATGAAAAAGATCCGGGCTCTTAGAAACAGACTCAAGGAGCTGCGTACAGACGGAGCACTTGATAAGTCAGTGTATTGTAGACTCTACAGAAAGGCAAAAGGCGGAGAATACAGAAGCGTTTCCCACCTTAACTCCCACCTTGAGTCCGAAAAACTATTAAAGAAAGAATAATCAGGAGGAGCTGAAGATGGCAACAGGACCAAGATATAAGGTTCCTTTTAGAAGAAGAAGAGAAGGACGCACCAACTACCACCTCCGCCTTAAATTATTAATCTCAAAGCAGGACCGTGTGGTTGTCAGAAAGAGTGCAAGAAACGTTCAGATCCAGTTAATAGCTCCAACTCTCGATGGGGACATAACTTATTCCTCAGCCGTTTCGAGTGAACTTGCAAAGTACGGTTACAAAGGAGCTACCGGAAACACAACGGCTGCATACCTTACAGGGCTCTTATTTGGGCTGAAGAGTTTGCAGAAGGGCTATGAAAGTGGAATTCTGGACATAGGCCTCCAGGCTTCCTCTGCAGGTTCCAGAGTCTATGCCGCCCTCAAAGGGATGGTAGACGCTGGTTTTGAAATCCCCTGCAGCCCGGAAGTGTTCCCATCGGACGAGAGGATCCGCGGAGAGCACATAGCCGAATACAGAGAAGAGAGCTCAGACCTGCCAGAGCAGTTTGAAGCAACCAAAGAGAAAATCTTTGCTGAGTTTAGTTAAGGTGATTAAATGGCATTCGATCAAGAATGGGTTCCGAAAACCAGGCTTGGAAAATTAGTCGTTGAAGGACAGGTTGCTTCCATGGACGAGGCGATCAAGTCAGGCCTGCCTATCAGGGAACCCCAGATAATTGATATGCTGCTTCCTGACCTGGAAGACGAGGTGCTCGACATCAACATGGTCCAGAGGATGACTGACTCCGGACGTCGTGTAAAGTTTAGAGCAACCGTAATCGTAGGAAACAGAAACGGCTATGTAGGGCTTGGACAGGCAAAGGACGTGCAGGTCGGACCTGCAATCCGCAAGGCAATCGACGCTGCAAAACTTAACATTACCTATATCCGCAGAGGCTGCGGTTCCTGGGAATGTGCCTGTGGGCTGCCGCACACCGTACCTTACGAGGTTACAGGGAAGGCAGGCAGTGTAAGTGTGACCCTCATCCCCGCTCCAAGAGGACTCGGGATTGCCGCAGGAAACACTGCAACCAAAGTGCTCGAGAAAGCCGGTATTAAAGACGTATGGACCAAGACCTTCGGAACTACCAGGACAACCCTCAACTTCGCAAAGGCTACCTACGATGCCCTCAACCAGGTCAACATTATAAGGCTGCCTGTGTACTACGGTAAGGAGGAAGTCTAAGATGTATGCAGTTGTGAGAATGAGAGGTCCGGTCAACGTACGCTATACCATTGAGGATACCATGAAGATGCTCCGCCTGCACAAAATTAACCACTGTGTGTTTGTGCCGGAAAACCCTCATTACAATGGTATGGTCCAGAAAGTGAAGGACTACGTTGCATACGGAAAGATTGATGCAAAAATCCTTGCAGAAGTCCTTGAAAACCGCGGAAGGCTTGAAGGCGACACCCGCCTCACAGAAGAATACATCCGTGAAAACACGGACTATGATTCCATACAGGCCTTTGCAGAAGCCGTTGTCGAGGGAAAAGCCTCCCTTAAGGATGTCCCAAAACTGAAGCCTGTTTTCAGGCTTCACCCGGCCAGAAAAGGACATGCTGGGATTAAGAGGACAGTACAGCAGGGTGGCGTACTCGGAAACCACGATGAAAATATCAACGTGCTTCTGCACAAGATGAGATAAGGTGGTTTAAATGGATACTAAGAAGTTCAGAGGGTCCAGGACCTGCGGAGGCGGGACCCATAAAAACAGGCGTGGAGCCGGAAACCGCGGAGGCCGTGGGAAAGCCGGTGGCTGTAAACACCACTTCGTAAGAGCTATGATGCGTGGGTACAGCTACGGTAAGCACGGATTCAAGCGCCCTGATGGAATATCAAAGGACGTTTCCATAGTAAATGTTGGAGAGCTCGACGAACTTGCCCCCTATCTTGTTGAAGAAGGGCTTGCGGAAGTTAAGGACGGCGCATACCACATTAACCTTGAAAATCTCGGAATCGAGAAGGTACTTGGAAGCGGACGTGTCATGAAGAACCTTGTGGTCACTTCAGAGGAATTTTCAGCATCTGCCCGCGAAAAAATAGAAAACGCTGGTGGAAGTTGCATCGATGCCGAATAAGTAGTGTCATCCCGACCCTACTTATTTCATTCTTTTAGTAACTTTTTATATTAGATGTGCTATATACCTTTTATCTTACGGTAAAACATAATCTAATATTTATTATAGTCTAAATAAATGTATATTTTGAATGGTGTAATCGATGACTCTCAGGGATACATTAGAACCGTTTTTTAACAAGTTACCCGCAGTAGCAAGTCCGGAAAAACACGTCCACTTTAAGGATAAACTCTGGTGGACTCTGGGAGTTCTGGTGCTGTACTTTGCTCTTGCAAATGTGCCGCTCTTCGGAATGTCTCAGGATTCTGTTGACCTTTTTGAATCTTACCGTGCCTTCTTTGCCGGGGCTTCTGGATCTTTAGTCCTTCTCGGTATCGGGCCAATTGTCACGGCTTCTATTATTCTGCAGCTTCTTGTTGGGGCAGACATTATAAAAATGGACCTTTCTAACCCCAAAGATCAGGCATTCTTTCAGGGAGCCCAGAAGTTCCTTGTCATTGTCATGATCCTTCTGGAAGCTCTACCGCAGCTTCTTGGCGGATACATCCAGCCGGATCCGGGGCTTGCTTCTACTCTTGGTGTAGGCCTGGGAGTGATCACTTTACTGCTCCTTGTCCAGATCTTTATCGGAGGCATGCTGATCCTCTTCATGGATGAAGTGATTTCCAAGTGGGGTATCGGGTCAGGAGTTGGGCTTTTCATCGTTGCAGGAATCTCCCAGCAGATCGTTACAGGTATCTTTAACTGGCAACTTGAGGAAGGGCTTCCTGTCGGACTCATTCCCAAATGGATTTACATTGCCCAGAACACCGGGGCAGACTATCTCTTCTCCGGTGAAGGTCTGATGTTCCTGCTGGTCAGAGGAGGAATCCTCGCTCTCGTGAGCACGGTTCTCATCTTCTTGCTTGTTGTATATGTAGAGAGTACAAGAATTGAGATCCCTCTCGCCCACAGTGCGGTTAGAGGGGCAAGGGGACGCTTCCCTGTCAAACTCATATACGCATCAGTCCTGCCCATGATCCTTGTCAGGGCTCTTCAGGCTAACGTTCAGATGGTCGGGATCATCCTTTCCGGCAGAGGGATTACCTTCCTCGGAGAATTCAGCGGCTCAAAGCCACTGAACGGAATCATGTATTACCTGGCTCCCATACACAGCCCATATGACTGGATACCGTCCCTTGTGAGGGAATCCTTTGCAGCCTATGGGGTAGCTGCTCCAGCTACCTGGCAGATTACCCTTCACGTCCTCATGGATGCCATAATGTTGATCGGAGGCGGGATTATATTTGCCCTCTTCTGGATAGAAACCACAGGCATGGGTGCAAAGCCCACAGCCCAGAAGATATTCAATTCCGGAATGCAGATCCCTGGTTTCAGGCGGAACATCGGCAGTATTGAAAAGGTTATGCAGCGCTATATTCCAAAGGTTACCGTGATAGGAGGAGCTTTCATTGGGGTTCTCACCCTGGTTGCAAGTCTACTCGGTACTCTCGGAAGTGCCGGAGGTACCGGACTGCTGCTTACAGTAAGCATTGTGTACCGTCTGTACGAGGATATCGCTTCCGAGCAGATGATGGAGATGCACCCGATGATTCGTTCCTTCTTCGGGGAGCAGTAAGGGCGGGTAAACCTCTAACTGCAGAGATAACTGAAAAAGATCGGTCAGAAAGGAAAACAATCAAATAAAAGGACACAAAAAGGGGATCTTCGAATGAACATAATACTCTTCGGCCCCCCGGGTGCTGGCAAAGGTACCCAGGCCAAAAAACTGGTTGATTTCTATGGAATTCCGCAGATTTCCACAGGGGATATACTGCGGGCAAATGTTAGAGAAGGAACGGAACTGGGCCTTGCAGCCAAAGCATATATGGACAAGGGAGAACTTGTCCCTGATCAGGTGCTTATTGGTATAATTAAAAACCGCCTGACAGAAGCAGACTGCAAAAAAGGTTTCATTCTTGACGGATACCCGAGGACTGTCCCCCAGGCTGATGCCCTGGAAGCAATCCTTGATGAAATTGACAAGCCCATCGATGTCGTCCTCAACCTTGAGGTACCTGACGAAATGCTTGTAGGAAGAATAAGCGGGCGTTTGATGTGCAAATGTGGAGCAAGCTACCACGTAACCTCCAACCCGCCAAAGAAAGACAACATATGTGACAGCTGCGGCAGCGAGATCTTCCAGCGCGTCGATGATACTGCAGAAGCCGTCCAGAACCGCCTGGATGTCTACAAAAAGCAGACCCAGCCGCTTATCAACTACTATAAAGAAAAAGTTATCCTTGTCACTCTTAATGGTACAAAGGATATAAATGTGGTCTTTGAGGATATTAAGGCAATTCTTGCAAAGTTTGCCTGAACTCCTCCTTTCTTTTTTTTGTTTTTACTTTTTTGTTATTTTATGGATTTCTGTGCAACAGATATTTGTCATCTTACGTCTTTTTTGTTACACTCGCCTGCATGGAGATCGGAAGAAGGGGATAATGCCGCAATTCCAGCTGTCCAGCTAATGGCAGTGAAAAACAGGGAGCTTGCAGAAAAGCTTTAAAATTAGAGAAAAGAACTTGTCTAGATTGCGTGACAGAGTGATTAAATTTTAAATATTATGCGACTGCTTATCTCAGTAGGAAGCTTTTGCTGGAGAATCTGACTTACATGACTGAAAACTCTATAGACGAACTGATAAAGTGGGTTATCAGCGTTGACCGCCGCCTGATACTTATGGAGTCCATGAAAAGGCATAATGCAGTGAGGGCTTCGGATATCGCCCATGAAGCAAGCAGGTCTACACAAAATATCAGTCGCGCTTTAAAAGAACTTGAGGAAAGGGATTTAATCGAGTGCCTGACTCCTGAGAAAACGACCTGGAAAAAATACATGCTTACAGATAAAGGAAAAAAGATTCTGGAAAAGCTGGAGGGAAAATACCTTTAATTTTGGTCAGATACATTCTATCTGAACCACTTCTTTTTCTTCCTAAGGGATAATTCCGGATGGTATAATTTTTACCTTTTACAGTATTTTTCCTTCAGCTCTCTTCTCTGAGTCTTAGATAACCTTCCACAAGGTCAATATTGGCCCTGACAACCGATCTTTTGAACTCGGTCAGGTCTTTTGTGATATCCTCAAGAACATCAGCACAGTCCTGGCTGGTGACCACGGCCCCATCAGGTACCATCCTGCCTGAAGAAATTTCTACTCCACGAACAATGGCCTTGTGGAGAATAAGCGTATCTTTCCCAATATTGCAGTCAAACACCACTGCCCCGAACCCTATGAAGCAACTTTCTCCAATCAGGCAGGGCCCGTGGACAATGCAGCCGTGGGCAAGGGAAGTATTTTTGCCGATCAGCACTTCGGAATGTGAGAGGGAATGGACCACGACATTGTCCTGTACATTGCAGCCGCTGTGAACGGTTATGGATGATCCGGGCTCGTCTGCCCTGAGGACTGCATTGGGCCCGACGAATACATCATCTGCAATACTTACGTTTCCGATTATTACTGCAGTTTCGGATATCCATGCCTTTTTGCTGACTCTTGGGTGCTGTTTATGGGGGTTTGGTAGATGCATTTTTTACCTCTTTTATGTGGGGATGCGCACGGAATCCCGTTTGGAATTTCTATCCCGAATCAGGCTCTCTGTTTTCAGGCTTCAAAGCTTTTTTATGATAAATTATGATAAGTTATTTAAAACTATGTTTTTATTCAACACCCCCTGAAAATATACTCCAATATTTTTTCCAGGAAATAGCTCATGGAAAGCGTAGTTCTTCTGGCGAGAAATGTGAGAAAAAAGGAAAGTTAACGTGTCCTGAGTGAGTTCAAAAAGGAATAACAGATAACTGTATTTAAGGATGAAGACATTTCAGAACAGAGTTTTAAGGAAGACAATAGGTGTTTCAAAAAATCAAACATAACAAGGGACGAAAAATGTAAAAAATTGAAAAAATAGAATATTACATTCAGAAAAAAAAACTGAAGCAATATAAGGAAAGCAATATAAGGAAAGCAATATAAGGGAAACAATATAAGGGAGGCTCAGTAAACGTCCTCAGGCTCAAAGACCTTTTCTCCTACAACCTCTCCTTCGAGATTTCGGTAGAAACATGACCTGTACCCCATGTGACAGGCTCCTCCGATCTGTTCAACGAACAGGAGAATGGAATCCATGTCACAATCGATCCGGATCTCCTTCACTTTTTGCAAATTTCCCGACGTTTCCCCTTTTTTCCAGAGTTGCTTCCGGCTACGGCTCCAGAAATGAGCGATTCCTGTCTCTACAGTCTTTTCAAGGGCTTCCCGGTTCATATAGGCGCACATCAGAACCTCCCTGCTAACCTGGTCCTGAACTACGGCAAGGATCAGGCCGTTTTCATATTTCAGGGTATCAAAGTCAATCATGGGGGATAGATTGCCAAACTAGTATAAAAAGAGAGGTCTACCATCCTGAGAATAAATCCCCAATTCTGACTAAGGATGATAATACTCCAATTATGTAAAACAAGTAATAAAATTTGCGAAGATATATATTGTATTCTGCTTAAAAGTTTATGGAAGAAACAAAGTTTGGCACTTAATGAGCTAGTTTCAAAATCCCGATTATTCATGTTTTTATCTAAAGCAGATTTTCCATTTGACTTGATGATCTTGATTTCTTTACTCCGAAAAATTGGCATGGAAGGATTAGAGGTAGTTTTGAAACAAGCTCAATATATAACAAAAACAGATTTATAACAACTATATATAAAACCCGTGGATGAGAAGATGAGTTTCAGACTTAGGAGTAAAATTGTGCCCCTATTGGTACTATACGGATTACTTATAGGGTCAATTATTCCAGTCTCTGCACTGGATACAGTGGACAGCAAATCTTACGATATTTATGAGAAGCTGACTATCGACGTGCAGGGGGACCAGAAATATGTACCCGGAGAAATCCTTGTGAAGTTCAATCCCGGCGTCTCCGAAGAAAAGATAAAAAACATCAATGCCGGACACGGGACGCAGGCAACTTACACCAGCCCTTACGCGGGATTCAAGATATTGAAAATCCCAAAGACAAAAACCGTTGAAGAGATGGCAGAGATCTACAGCAAAAACCCGAATGTTGAATATGCCGTACCCAACGCCATCATGTGCGCATTTATGGTACCCAATGATGAATATTACTATTTACAGTGGAATTTCAAAGCCTTCGAAACCGGAGTGGGTGGTGGGATCAACCTTGAACCTGCATGGGACATCTCTACAGGAGATGGAGCAATTGTTGCAGTACTTGACACGGGAGTTGCATATGAAAATAACGACCCTTATATTGTAGCTCCGGACCTTGCGAATACAAATTTTGTTCAAGGTTACGACTTTGTCAATAACGATGAACACCCGAACGACGATAACGGGCATGGAACCCATGTCACCGGAACCATAGCCCAGAGTACCAACAATGAAGATGGTGTTGCAGGTGTAGCATATGACTGCTCTATAATGCCTGTTAAAGTGCTTGACGGAGCCGGAAGTGGAGCCCTCCAGCAACTTATTGACGGGATATATTTCGCAACCAATAACAACGCGGATGTCATAAGCATGAGCCTGGGTTTTCCCCCGAGTTACTATCCGGGCCCGGCCCTTGATGCTGCTCTCGACTACGCATACAACAATGGAGTTACCATCGTTGCTGCAGCCGGAAATGACAATACTCGCGTTGTCAGCTACCCAGCAGCTTATGAAAAATGCATCGCAGTTGGGGCCACGAGATATGATGGAAAGCGCGCATATTATTCAAATTATGGCTATGCTCTGGATGTCATGGCCCCGGGGGGAGACATGACAGTAGACCAAAACGGGGATGGGTACAAGGACGGAATCCTTCAGAATACATTCAACACCACAACTAAAGACCCGATAGACTTCAACTACTGGTTCTTCCAGGGCACATCCATGGCAACTCCACATGTATCAGGTGTTGCCGCACTATTGATATCTGAAGGAGCAAACGGACCTGATGAAGTAAGGACTGCAATACAAAATACGGCGACAGATCTAGGCACTTCGGGCTGGGACAAGTATTATGGATATGGGATTGTAAACGCAAAAGCTGCCCTTGACTCCATTCAAGGCCAGCCGACTGTAAACATCCAGCCATTAGCCGAAGCAGGAGGGCCGTACACTGGAACCATAGGAACTGCAGTAACATTTAATGGTTCAGCTTCATCTGACTCTGACGGGAATATTGTATCATATGAATGGGACTTCGGGGATGAAAGCACGGGCTCAGGCGAGGCTCCAGAACACCTCTACTCTACTAATGGAACCTATACCGTCAACCTCACCGTAACCGATGACGGAGGAGCAACAGATACCGATGAAGCTACCGTAACTATAGGAACAGATACAAATGACAAATTAATCAGCGTTTCCAGTGTTGAGATAACACCAATCAGCAGAAAAGCCGGAAAGAATACCTTTGTTTACGCAAAGGCAACCATTACCATCAAAACCACAGACGAAACCCCTGCCACTGTAGAAGGAGCTACCGTATCAGGCAAGTGGAGCGAGGCAACCTCTGATATAGATTTTGACATTACAAACAACGAGGGAACTGTGACAGTATACTCAGATGAGGTCAAGTACATAAAAGGAACCACCTTGAGATTCACCTTCACAGTCAACGATGTAAGTCATCCTGAAATACTTTGGGACGGAGAAGAAATATCCGAAACAGGAACATATTCTTCTTAACTCCAAAAAAATGAGCATCTAAAAGAAAGTAGGTCAAAATTCATGTCCCTTAAAGGGACAAAATATTTCCTTTTTAAAAAAAAACTCTGAAAAAACCAGAAGTTCTGTTCTCACGGTTTGATCCCAAGAACGTCCTCAACATACGCCCTTAAAATCTCTGCAACACTCCAGGCCTGGGCAATGCAGCCCCCGGGAGAGTAAGGGAAATCCCCATCAAATACCTCGGAAATAGTGCCGACACCTGCCGTTTCAAGATGCATATCAAAACCTTTGAGGAGGGAACGCATAGCTTCAAGGCTCTCTTTTGAGTAGTTGTGTACTTTCCTGTAGGCTTTGACATAGGACCCAAGAAGCCAGGGCCAGACGGTTCCGTTGTGGTAGGCCATGTCCCTTATTTGAGGCCCTCCCTGATAGCGTCCCCTATAAGAGGGATTATCCATTGAAAGTGTCCTGAGCCCGAAAGGCGTGAGCAGATCCTTTTCCACCCTGTCCACAATAGCCTTTTCTTTCTCAGAAGAAAGCATTGTGTAAGGGAGCGCTACTGCAAAAATCTGGTTAGGGCGGATCGACGGATCTTTAATATGATTTCCCGCCTCATCCTCAGTCACGACATCATAGAGGCAGTTAGTCTCCGGATTCCAGAAAACGTCTTCAAAGTTAGATGCCACCCCGGCTGCAAGAGTTTCATATGGAGCAGTTTCTTTGCCAAGGAGACCTCCGAGTCTGGAAGCAGTTTTCAGAGCATTATACCAGAGGGCATTGATCTCACAGGCTTTACCTGCCCTTGGGGTCACCGGATTATCTCCTATTTTAGCATCCATCCAGGTCAGTTGAGGGCCCTGTCGAATAAGATAATCAGAGTCCATGCCAATTCCAAAATCTGTACCCTTACGGTAATTATCTATAATACTCTCTACAGTATCCCAAACATCAGAGAGAAACAGTAAATCTTTTGTGTATGCGAAATATCGGCCAAGGGCATGAATAAACCAGAGAGAAGCATCCACTGTATTATATACTGGCTCTCCTCCGAGAGCCGGGAAAGTGTTAGGAACCAATCCCCTCCGGCAGTGCCTTGCAAAGTTTTTGAGAGTGGACCTGGCTTCATCGAATCGATGGGGAACTAAAAGAAGACCCGGTAAAGAAATCATGGTGTCCCGTCCCCAGTCAGCAAACCAATGATATCCAGCAATCACCGACTTCTTGCCTGTAGAGGGATTCTTAACAATAAAAGAGTCAGTTGCCCTGAGAAGCTTAAGGGCGAAAGGTTCAGTAAGCCTGGAATTAAAAGCAAAAAGATTCTGTCGATAAACCTCCCTTGTATAGAGTTCCTCAACTTGCTCAAGAGTAAGAGAAGAAATATGCTCGGTTGAAGCAACAATAAAAAAACGGGAAGTTCCCAATTTGAGTTTGCTTTCGAAATAACCGGGGTTAAAGTTGTCTTCCTGGAAGGCAAGTCCGCGATCCTTTTCAGCATCATACTCAAAATTGTAGTACCACATTGGATTACGATGGTACTGGAGATTAGACAAAAGCGAGAAAGAAAAACCATTCGAACTTTCCAGTTTTAATCCTGTAGAATCGGCTTCCTGATAAAAGGAAAGGTTTCCGGAGCGAGTAGTGGAATGGAAATCTCTTGAGTTTACCATAGGGAAAATTCTTAGCAAAGCTCCCTCTTTTCTGGATCTGACATCATAAACAATACAGATCGTATTATTATTATGAACCATGAAGACCTTTTTCTTCACGGTAAAAACGTCGGGCTGGTAAACCCAGAGGGGAAAGGGGGCAAGAATGAATTTGGAAAGATAATTAAAACCCATAGGAGAAACAGTGCCTGGATATTTATGGGTTGCAAGTCGATAGACTTCTTCATTGATAGAAATTTCCTCATCGAGAGAAGAAAGTAACAAAATCCTTCCTGGAGAATTTTCCGGAGCTGCTACAAGTAGTCCGTGATAAGTCCTTGTATCTGCTCCAATGACTGTTGATGAAGCATATCCTCCAAGCCCGTTCCCTATAATCCATTCTTTTTTTATACCTTCTTCATAAGTAGAAAATGAATCTGCTCCAAGCCTGATCCCACTCATACATACATGATTAGGATTTGATTTATTATATAGTTGTATGTTTGGAAGGAGGGGTTTAAACATAGAAAGAAGTATACAGTATAATAAGTTTTAAGATAATTATATTTCAATTGTAAACATAAACTATTTTAGTTGTACAGGACATAAAAAAGTGAGAATCATGAATCAAGACCTTTTAGAAATCCTTGTTGATATCTTCAAATCATCCGGATACAATGTAATAATATCCAGCCAGTCTGATATCCGTGTAGAGAAAAATGGGCATCAAGCTTATGTCATGTGCGCCCTGAAACCAGACTACGAGGAGATAAAATCTTTTTCTGAAAAGATAGAAGCTTGTACCGGAATCTATGTGATGACCCAGAAAATGTCGGGAAAATTGAATGACTACGCAGCTGAACTCGGAATATACATATGGGACAGAGACGAACTAGCTCTCCAGATCGGAAGGGCAGTTCTGGCAAATATGGAAAGAAAATCGAGTGCTTATCAGACGGAATCTGAAATACCTTTAAAAGAATCCCAGAACCAGGTAGAAACTACCCCTGAACTCACCAGAGAAAACTGGGGAGAGGAAGGCTTCAGACAGGAGCTTTACTCCGATGGAAGACTTGTACCACTTCAAGATATGGCGAGAGAAACAGAAAAAATCTCTTTTGAGCCCAGAACCCTGCCAAAGCCAGTTGAGGAGAGAAAACCTTTACAGCGACTGGAAAACAGCGAAATTTCCAGAATTGAGCCGTATGATATGCTGAACATACAATCTGTAGAACCCAGGATATCTAAAGATCAGGCAATTATCATTGCAAAACCCTATATCAGCAGCCCTAAAGACGCGGTTTTGAAATTTGTACCTTTCTGGAAGTATTCCTACAGTGTTGAGGCAGAAAAACGGTTCAGATCAAAAGTGATGAGCATTACAGGAGAAGGGGATGGCTATCTTAATGCTCTGAACAAGTCAAAAGAAAATATTGATATAGAAGGTCTTGGGAATCCGACCAGGATTCCGGCAGTGCAGTATGAGGTAAAGCGGCCTAATGTAGATAAAAAACAGGCAGAGAAGATCCTTCTTGATTTAATAATACAGGAAAATACACGTGAGATGCGCTTTAACAATCTGGAAGGGCAGGCAATTATCTATGAACAGAAGAGCATCAGCCCAAAAGCCGATGAAATAGAACTTGACATGGATCTGGTATATATTCCTGTGTGGGAAGTAAAGGGTAAAAGGAATTCCCTTGAGATCAATGCTTATAATGCCAGCGTGCTTGAAGAACCTATAGATGAAGATGCTGAATTCCTTTAAGAGAGACCTGGAAAAAGATTGGAAGAAAAAGTATTGGAAGAAAAATATATAAGATATGAAATATATGTAGGTCTTGGGAGAAAAACGGATTTCCAGGAGAAGGAATCTGCCCTTCGAAGACTTATTTGATAAAAATTTTTCAGATAAAAGAGATGCCATCTCGCATAAGCGTTATATGTATTAGATGCAAGATTATATAACGCTGATGAGTTATCTATAAGCTGTAACGGATGACATTTTATAGAAAATAAAGGTCTTCAGTATTTTAAAATTATCAAAAATAAAAAGAGGTATATATAAATGATTGAAGTAACAGAAAAAGCTGCTGCAGAACTGAAAACACTGTTGGAACAGGAAGGAAAATCTGACCTTGCACTCAGGGTCTTTGTTGCTGGAGTAGCCTGCAGTGGAGTCCAGTACGGACTTGCCCTTGATGATGAAGTGAAGGAAGACGATGTGACGATGGAAAGCAACGGAATTAAGCTGGTAATGGCAAAAGACATCGAGAGCAGCTTCACTGAAGGCAGCATTGATTACGTTGAAGATGAAAACGGAAAAGGCTTCCTTATCCGCAACCTCGGTGCCGGTGGCGGATGCGGTACCTGTGGTGGATGCCATTAAATAAAAGCAAAAAACTCACAGGGACATGAAAAAATACCCGAACCTGAAGAAGCAAATAAAAAATGAAAACAAAGGAGAAGGGAATTTATGTTTCCAGGAATGGGAGGCCGAGGGACGAACCCGGCTAAAATGAAACAGATGATGAAGCAGATGGGGATTGATGTTAAGGAGCTTAAGGACATTGAAGAGGTTATTATAAAGACTGCGAACTCTAATATAATTATTGAGAACGCAAATGTCACTATAATGACAGTCCAGGGTTCGGAAACATATCAGATTGTAGGTGATGCAAAGGAAGTCCCAAAATCTCTGGAAATCCCTGCCGAAGACATCAAACTCGTAATGGAGCAGACCGGCGTCTCCGAAGAAGATGCCAGAAAAGCCCTGAAGAACTCAAACGGAGATCTGGCAGAAGCCATTGTGGCACTTTCTGCCTGATCCCTTTTCTTCATTTTACTAACCCGTTATCTTTTTAAAAATTCAAAGTTGGATAGTTCTGCCTGAACATTTTATTTCAGGTGTTCTCCTGAGCATTAATTTCAAGATTTTTCCGAGTATTTTTCTGGACGCCTTATCCAGTTCACTCTAAATATCTTATCTACGCTGAACACTTCAGTCTATTTTTAGGTTATAAGAATCCTTCCTACGATAAGCCCTGGTTTATGTTGAAGTAGCGTGTCCCCTTCGGAACTTAGACAGGGTGCCGGAATAGAAATCCAGCAATTCAAATGGATTCGAACTCGCTTTTAGAGAAGCAGAGCTAAAAGAGAGCCGGAACA
>NZ_JJOV01000091.1:0-50532 GCF_000979385.1 Methanosarcina sp. 2.H.A.1B.4 | reverse complement strand
ATCTTAGAGTCTCAGGGGTGTCTGTCAACCACCCACACGGATAATATGATCTGAGAAATCAGGGATATCCATGCTTGCCACTTCAGTGGTGAGTAGTTGACGAACAATTACACAAGTGTTGAAAACAGCAGTCTCTTTGCGGGCAAGTATGCCGTAACCACCAGAGTTTCAAACGGCAGTGCTGCTATAAACCATACCTGGAATTTCATTATCACAGATTCCGCGGAAAGCAAAGAAAATATCAATAATACGGTAGTGCTGCCGGTCAGGGAAGTAAAGAGGAACGAATCTGTGACCTTTGATTTCACGGAGGACCCGGACAATACCGGTGACAACAGCATCCTCGGAGTCTCTTTCAATGCTTCTTCAGCCGGAAATGTTTCCATTTTTGTCGAAGTCCTGAAAGATAGGGCGTCTGAGGTTTCAGAAAACCCTGAAGGTGATGTTTACCAGCACATGAACATTCACCTCAGCAACCATACGGTTATGAATGAGACTGGTTCCGACTCAAAGTTTATTGATTTCAGAGTTACCAGAGCCTGGATGGAAACAGTTGTTCAGGGCACTGTCCGGCTAAACAGGTACCATGATGGGGAATGGCAGTCTCTTAATACCTGGGAAACCGGTTCAGATGCAAAATATTACTATTTCCGTGCAGAGACTCCGGGCTTTTCCCCGTTCTCCATAACAGGCGAGAATATCTCCACACCACCTGTCTCCACTCCACACAGGGGAGGTCATGGGACCGGTTCGGCTACTATTGTTCCTGCTTCTTCGGCAGCTGAGGATGGAAATGTCAATGATGCCGGGAATGAAGATACGGACTCTGCTCTTTCGGGAGAATCTGATGATTCAGGAGAAAATAGTGCTTCGGGTTCGAGAGAGCTTGATGTTGACAAAGAGGGGCAGAACACCACGGAGCTTGATCCGGAAGGGGTCCGCGGGCAGGAAACCGGGCACAAGATCAGTTTCTCGATGTCGATTCTGTTCTTGCTCCTTATTATAGGGGCATACCTGGTGTACCGGCAGACAAAAGAGAAAAAATAATTCGAATTTTAGTAGGAAGGAATTAATTCCTTCCTGACTTTTTTAGCCCTGAAAAATAATCCCGTTTTCAATGCATCATTTGTGGGAAGTCACTTATCAATAGTCACTGCACTCTGAAACTGTGTATTCCGTACTTTCAAGAATAGGCGTTTCCGGAAGCTTCCTTTCTATTCTGCAGATATTGAACACTGCATGGGGAATAAGGCATCCCCGGGTGCAGTCCAGGGCGCATTCCTTAGTGCATTCGAGGGAGCAGTCCGTTTGTCTTTCCATCTCCAGGGTGAGATTACTTTGATTCTCGGGCAGTCCCTGAAGAGGGAATTCCAGGTAGGTGAGTTCTTTGAATTTTTCGCAGGGGGTATCGATCTTTATGATAATCCTGTCTCCTTTCACCCTTCCCATTATCGTATGGCTAAAACTGCACATGCAGGAAGATACATTTATTTTTATCATTTTCAAAACCCCTGCTATTTGATATGTTTTTAGAGTTTTCCTTTCAATATACTCCGCCGGTCATACTGTCTCTCTGAAGTCCGTTTACACTCAGAGCTGCGATGTTCTTGAAGTCTATTGCTTTTATCGGGCAGGCCCGTACGCAGCGCCTGCAGCTTGTCCCAAGGCAGTCCTGAGTCCTGCAGCTTGCAAAGAAACTTCCGTTTTTCTCGATGGTTACAAGGGCATTTTCCGGGCACTCTTCGTTACAGCGACTGCACTGGAGGCAACCTTCTACAGGGACTTCGAGGGTGATCCCCACGTCTTCTACGATCTCTACCGGGACATCTCCTGTTTCCTCGATATCTTTAGCTGCCCTTTTTTCCAGCACTGCATTCTCTACGGGTTCCGGGAGAGGGGGATATTTGTACATTCTCATGAACTTTTTGTATAGTTTCATGTTCATACCCTCGGTCCAGTAGGAAAGTTCGCAGGTGTAGATGTTCTTGAAGGTCTCGCTGGTCGCCATCATCAGGTGGTCGGCTTTTATAGTTCCGGCAAGGGCGATGACCTCTTTGAGCCTGGACTCGTCCAGGAGGATTTCCCTGGCAAGGGCCATGGAAGTGTTTCCGAACTGTACGGCTTTTCTTGAGAAATCCGGGCAGGAGCCGATTTTCCTGGCTTTCTTGCAGTCCACGTATGTTCCGGTGGCTCCGGACATGTAGACGTTTTCGAGCTCTTCGAAGGTTACTCCGGCTTCCAGAATAAGTGCAAGCTGGGCTGCGTGGATTGCCCCTATAGCTTTTCCGGCTTCGGAAATATCTTCGCTGGTGATTTCTATGTCTTTTCCAAGGATCAGCTTCCCGTTGGGCAGTTTAGGGGGCTGCTCCATAAGGCCCGTTTCCATGGCAACTGCGATAACTGCAATTACGCCTGTACCGGTAATACCTACAGCTTCGATTTCGCCCTTCTCAAGGATTTCCCCAGTAACCGGGTTTACAAGGTCTCCGGTTTTGCTTTCCATCTTTTCATTCAGGACCGTAAGACGCCAGTATTCCCCTTCGGAGTTCACGTCTGAAATCGCACCCGGGCTTGCAATCATCCCGCAGCTGATTCCCTGCCCTTCTATAGCAGGCCCTGCAGCCGCACTGCCGGTGATGATCCTGTCCCCTACTTTTATTGCCATTTCTGCATTCGTGCCGTAGTCAGTGACAATGGAGACCTCTTTCTGGTTCAGAAAATCGGTTTCGATCATCATCGCCAGGGCATCGGCTCCTATCTCATGGGCGATAGCCGGAGGTACGGTTATTTCGCAATTCGGTAGGTCCAGAACACCCTTGAAAATTTCGGATGCCGGAAAGATCCTGGCACTCCTGTCCACATTCTCGACTCCAAGCCTTTTCTGCATGTTCTTTCCGGCAAAGGCGAGGTCTCTTATTTCAGAGTTCTGGAAAAGGGAAAGCTGGATCGGGTTTCCGCATACCACCAGTTTCTTAATGCTAGCTGGATCTGCATTCAGGGTCTCAATGATCTTCTTTACTGCGTCCAGTATGATATTGTTTGCAATATCTTCCCCTACTTCAAGGGCAAAGTCCAGGTGGTCGATCACATTGCCCCCCGGAAGGGGGTGCCTCATCGTCATTGCGGTTCTGACTACTTTTTTTGTTTCCAGGTCTATAAGCTGCGCTCTAAAGCCGCTGGTTCCCAGGTCAAGTGCGATCCCATACATTTTTCTTACTCCACTTGCAGCGATTGAAAATTCTTACTCCACTTGCAGCGATTGAAAATTGAAAAAAAATAAATTGGAGCCTATCCGCTGTATCAGGCTGTTATGAACTGGATATAATCTAGGGAGTGAAATGGGCTGCGCAGCGTTTTCACTATTATTTAATTTGTCTTTAACTAAGTTTTAGTCTTAAATGTATATAACATAATTCGGGGCTTGTCGTGAAGGGTCTTGATTTTAGTAGGGGTGCTGATTTTTGAGGGTGCATTGATTTTTCCGGGGGGTTGATTTCCGGAGGCCCTTCTTTTAAGGCATATACAACATATTTGTCAGTAAACTTCGTAAAAAAAGGGTCGTAATAATAAAAACTTCTGATTTTTGCAATGTATTTATTTTGCAATGTATTTATTTTGCAATGTTATTTATTTTGTAATGTTACCTGTAATACTCGTTTCTCGCTTCAATAAGTGCTCTTAAATTTTTTATAGGGGTTTTTGGTGCAATCCCGCAGCCAGGGGCAAGAATATCAATTCCTCCCTCCAGGCATCTTCTGGCTTCTTCTTTTATTTCTTCGCAGGTTCCGTTTAGCATTACCCCTGAAGAGGAAAGGTTTCCTATCAGGCTTGTTTTTCCTCCAACAAGTTTTTTTGCAGCTCGCAGGTCGGTTACTTTTTCTTCTATACTGATCCCCTGAAAACCGCATCTTGAAAGAGTTTTAAGGATAGAGGTTGAGTTCCCGCAGACATGTATGAGTTTTATTCCTTTTCCTGACCTGCAGAACCTTTCATACTCCGGTTTTATAAGGGCATCCATATGTCTGGGGTCAAGCGTGTCAGGCCCTGCTATCCCATCAACTATGCAGACAGCATCTACTCCGGCTTCGTAAAGCATTTCTGTGTATATGGAACAGACTGCTCTTGTGACTTCAAGGCATTCTTTTAATATTTCGGGCTTTTTAAGTGTCCAGGTAAGGAAATTGTACGTACCAATCAATCTTGAAGCAAGGGATGCCGGACCTTCCATACCTGCTATAAGTGGAACTTCTTCTCCTACTTTTTTCCTCAGGATGGAAGTCACATCAAAAACCAGTGGTATTCTTCCTCTTTCCGTAAAGTCTGAGGGAAGCTCCAGTTTTTCCGGTTCCTTTGCAAAAGGGTGAGACCCCGGAGAAGGCTGGATATCGTATCTTCCCTGATTAATCCTGCATCCCATGGCTTCCGAGAGCACAGTGAGGCAGAAAGGGTAGCGTACGGCTTCAAGGCCTGCAAAAGTGTGGGCTGAAAGTGCCAGAGCTGCCATCTTCTCCGCATCAAAGTGGGCCTCAGGCCATGCAGCTCCACTCTCTTTCATGAGTTCTACGGTCCCGGTCTGGGTAACCGATAGAGCTGGCACTTTATCCACAGCTTTTCCTGTCAGGGTATTCAGAAAACGGTCTCTCAGGTCTGGATCTGCCATTTAAACCTGCCATCAAAAATCCTTTTGTTACTTAAGCCTCATAATTGGCTTCTTCTGGATATTTATTACAGGCTGGATCACTTTTATATTTTTCAGTTAAAATATCTGTGTACAAATTATATAAATCCATGCAGAAATGCTTTTTCTGAAAACAAATATGCGCCTTCAGCTCACGCTTTTGCTATGGCAACAAAGCTTGTAAAAATAAGATTCAGAGAGTCTCACAAAACAAAGCTTGTAAAAATAAGATTCATGGATTAAAAGAGATTCATGGATATTTATACAGGTGTTGAAGTGGATAGAATGAAACCCTGCCAGGAAACAGAGCATGAGAAAAAAGATCCCTGGACTGTCGGGTAACGTTGACGTTCTATTATCAATAATCGGATTTCTGCCCCTTTTCCTGCTCGGAGGATTCCTGCAGTTTTCGGGGCATACCGATCTGTTGGAGGGTTTTCAGGATTGGCAGCGCTTTTTCAGCTCTTAAAATGGCAACAGAGCTTGAACAGTGCTTCTGTCCTGATTTTTTTCGGCTCATTGCCCTCTCCTGCCTGGAGGTTTGAGGCTGAGAGCATTGAACCGTTTTTCCGTGGATTTAGACTTTACTTCTCCTAAGGCACGTTAAAATGGCAAATATGTGTTCTAGGGAAGTTTTTCTGGTCTACTCACTTTATTGGAGATTGGATAACAATGCCTTTTGAGAGGGATGGGCATTGTCATCAGCGTGATATTTTACCTTGTAATTCAGGACTTCGTGTGGAGAGAGTGTGGAAATCCCATTGAATTCTATTTTCTTTGAATTCTATAGGTTTAACTGAATGTGTGAATATTTGATTTGAAATATGGGGTTTTGACTTAATGTATAAAGATTTCGCTGGATTTATTTTTCGGCATCTGCAGAATTAATTTCACTTATACAAGTGTCATTCTTAATAAGGCCCAGAAAGCTTCTGGAAATACATAAAGTTTCATAAAAAAGAGGACGGACAAAAATGCCCGTCCCCTCAAACAGCAATTTTTACATTGCCTTTTTTTACTGGGTGATATCAGTGGGTTTATCCCATGATCTTCTTGTAGAGTTCCGGACCGGTTTCTGCTACAGTGTAGGACTGGGCAGTTACTGTGTCACATGGACCTCTTGGTGGGACTTCACAACCGGTTGCAATCACGTACTTGGACTGCATTCCATTCTCCTTGAGAGTGTTCAGGACGCTCTTCTGGAGGTCAATTGTGTCGTTCCTGATCTTTGATATGTTCTCGGGGCTGTTGTCCATGAATGCGATAGGACTGACTTCCCCAGCGAACATGACATCTTTCCCGTAGTTCTCAATGAGGTACTTGTGGTCCTTGGAGCCCTTGCTTACCTGCTCGGGGTAGAAGGTGTAGCTGTAGTACTCCGTGTTCCACTTGCTCATAAGGTCCCAGTGAGGGGCATCTGCACAGTTGTGGACAACCATGGGCTTGTTGTACTCCTTGTAGAGCGGGGCGAAGACGTTCTGCATGACCTTTCCTTCGGTCTTCATGTATTCGTCTGCTCCGAGGATGATGTTGTTAGTCCAGAGAGTTGCCAGACAGAGGTTGTCGGGCTGGGCTTCCTCGAACATCATCTTGGCCATTTCCTTACAGTACTCGGTGGTCTGGTCAAGGGCTTTGAGGACAACGTCGGGGTTGGTCCTGAGGTCAGAGAGGACACGGGTTGCTCCCATGATCTGGGTCAGGGCTACCATTGGGCCTTCGAAAAGAGCTGTGATAGGTGCATCAATTGCCTTTGCCTTCTCGGTTGCGAGTTTGTTACCCTGAATAAGGTTGTATGCACGGGTCCCTTCCTTGATTTCGGGGATTTCCATGGTTTCGTAGTCTTCAAGGTGACCGATTGCTGCAGGGGTGTCTTCTTCAGGGACTCTGATGGTTGCACCGAAGTCACTTGCGACAACACAGAGGTCGGTAAGGCCTACGAAGTTGTCAATGTTGAAGTACTTGGTACCTGCGACTGCACTGGCTGCATACATTTCTGCCTTGGTGGAGTAGTCTGCGTAGGTACAGGGTACAAACTTCCTGGAGAGACCGCAGATGAGAGGTGCTACAGGGAGCCTGTCGACCTTCTTGTCCTGGAAAGCGGAGACGAACCTTTCCTTCTTGGTCATGGTCTCATTGAACTTGGGTACAACGGAGTCGTACTCTGCGAGGATCTTCTCTGCGGTGATGAGCCCAACGTCGATGTCTTCCTTGGTGCCCTTCTGTGCGAGGATTTCCTTGTACTTCATCTTGCTTGCTGAAACTGAGGCTTCGCTCCATGTATCGGCAGGAAGTGCGCTAAGGAGGGAGGCAAGTTTTTCGACTGCTCCGCTTGCGTCACCGGCTGTGCCATCTGCTCCGATGGATTCTGCGTATTCCCTGGAAATGGGTGCGCCGCCGACCATGACTACGAGGGAGTCCCTGAGGCCTGCTTCCTGAAGCTGTTCGATAACAGTTTCCATGCCGCCCATGGTGGTGGTCATCAGGGTGCTCATGGAGATTGCAACTGCCTTATTTTCCTTTGCAGTTTCTGCGAATTTATCGAGTGGGACGTCAACACCGAGGTCAATTGCATTGTAGCCTGCAGCGGTGATCATTGTCTTGACGAGGTTCTTACCGATGTCGTGCACGTCACCTTCAACAGTACCAACGACGACGTTCCTTGGAACAGTGGTTGCGTCAGTCTTTATGTGAGGGGTCAGGATCTCCATACCTGCATACATTGCATCTGCTGCGAGCAGAAGGCTGGGGACGAAGGCTTCTCCTTTCTCGTACATGTCACTGACTACGTTCATGCCCTTTGCGAGACCATCAATGATCGCTTCATATGCGTCGACTCCTTCGTCAAGAGCTTTCTGTGCGAATTCTTCTGCAAGGTCGTCGTCTCCTTCGACGACAGCATCCATTAAAGCGCTTAAAATTTCTTCTTTTGCCATATTAAACCTCCATTTTTCAGGATTAGATATGCCAGATCCTGGCATCCTGTTTTTACTGCTTTGGGTAGGGTTCTCTAAAGGATCCCTGTCCTTAATTTTTCCATAGAGCTACTGATACCTATCCAGTACCTGATGCCTATCCAGTAGCTATTTCTCCAACCTAACGATCTTTCGTCAGTATGCCTGAAAATAGCCGCTTTTCCATCTCCGGATGGTCATCTTTCTGCTATGGTTGTTTACATTCTGATAGTATTATTCAATATTATATAGCATAGCCGATGCTGTTTTTGTCTAATCTGCAAATATTTTGTCGTGCTCTTATTTTTTTGCCTTTCCTGTTTTGCGTCCATGTTTAAGTTTTCAGCTGTGTCCTTTTCAGGATGCCTTATTCTCTGGCAAAGGAGCTCTTTCAGGAAGGGCCGGAAAATTTGTAAAGGAGGGCTTTCAGGGAGAGCAGGGAAATTGTTCAATCAGGACATTTTGGAGAAAAAGAAAATTAGTAAATGAGAGCTTTTGGTGGTGGGGTGAAAAAAGTTTTTCTCGCTGAATTGCCAGGTTCAAAAAAACAGATACCTTCAAAAATAACTCTACCTCGAAATATTTGAGGGTATTGTTTTTGTGCATGACTCAATCTTTACTGAGCAGTGATATTAATTCTGTGAAATTAATTACAGTGGAGGATGGAAAACTTCCGATTGCATTGAAGTTTCTGATGATTTTCAGGAAAAAAGAGGAAAAAGTCACATAAAAGCAAGTGAAAACTATCTATTTGGGATGGTTGGCGGAGGCACAAATAATCAGCTCCGGGGGGTTGCAGCTGAATGCACCGCCTTTTTTGTTTAATTTACTTTTTCTGAAAGTCCTATGTAGTAATCAGCAAGTTCGTTTCCCCATTCAATAGCACTGCTGTTGAAACTCATTATATTTCTGTGATCAAACTCTCCTTCCTTTCCGAAGAGTTTCAGCATCATAAATTCATTTGAAATTATGAAGGAAGAAGGCTTTATTTTTCCCCTGTAAATATAGAGTGAAACATTGTTTTCAAGCAGCAAGTTGTATGTGTCCTTAAAATCATTTTTCAGTCTTATGTATACCTTTTCATCCAGAATCAGGTCCACTTTTGCTCCGTTCTTTGCACAGGTTGCCTGAATTGAAGGACATTCGGGGCAAAAGAATGAGTAAAAGCTCCTTAACCTCTCGGACCTACCTAACATTTCTTTCAGGTCTTTTGGGAATTCAAAGAGGTGATCCAGGTCAGGCTCATCCAGTTTGCATTTTCCAAGCATATGTATTTTCTTCATCAGATGCTCAGGGATTGGCCTTCTGTCGTGCTTTGACCAGTAATTGTTGTTTCCTTCAAAAACCTGAAGGAGACCAGTTAAGGGCAGCATTTTTTCAACAATTATTTTTCCTATGTCTGAGAGTTCGTAGATGTCCCTTTTCTGGATAATGACATCCATGTCTTTCAACTTTTTTAGCTGTGGCATTATAGAAAATACGTCTCCATGAAGTCCGTCTTTGATTTCATCGGCGCTTTTTGGTCCATTTGCCAATAGGATCAGAATTTCCTTCCTTTTTTCAGAAAAAAAAATTAAATCTATAAGTCCTGTCATAATATCAACTTCTAGCCTCGTACCCCGGGACACTATAAAAAGTAATTCCTCTCAGCATTATAGTCCTTTTTATACCGCAGTGATTAAGAACCGCCATTGACCGGGCAGTTCCTGAACCAGTCGAATTATCTTTTAATCTCCGGATGTGGCAGATTTCAACTGCAACAACAATAGCAATCATCAGGGCAACGGTATTTTTCCTCAACTTTGGGACTAACTCTATATAACATAATTTGAGGTTTCACACGAAGGTCTTCGGTTTTACAGGGGGATTTTGATTTTATAGGGGCCTGTTTTTTCCAGGGGTATGTTTTTTCAGATCACTTCTATTTCTCAGGGATCTATTCTTCTTATCCTATCTCAGGAGTTTTGCCTTTGATAATAAAGGAAGATTTAAAAGAAGATTACAAAGGAAGATCACTGAGCCGTCTTCCCTGAGGGGTTTTCTGGATATATACTTTTCTTTCCTGGAGGTACCTAAAATGGCAAACCTGTACCCTTCAGGAAAAGTATTACATGTTCTTTTACCGGCTCGTCGATGAGAATCTTGTCCCTTATCGTCCTTGCCAGTTTCTCCATTCCGGCCTGGCTTTCTATTTAGGGCTTGTTGGTGTTTTTAGCTCACTTGCCATGTCCTTTCCCCGTTTGCTGCAATTCCTGCCGTTTATTTTCCAGGACACTATTCCTATCTGCTGCATTCCAGCGCCAAAACTCGCTCTTTCAAAATACGTTCTTATGCCAGTTTTCCGGTTGTTCCTACACCGAGTCCAACCAGGCGGGTTTCCAGCGGGGATTTTCCAATGCTTCCCACATCATTCTTTTTCAGGTCGAATTCCACGTTGCCCATATCGAGGCCGTAACTGTCCATATATTCCGAGACCAGCCTGTGGCTGAGCTTAAGCCCGTAATTCAGGGCTTCTCCGTAGTCCTCAAAAACTTCTTTTCCAAGCTCAGAGAACACCGAATATGCTGCATTTCCTGCGGCAGTCGGGCGGATAAGGACCTCTGTCCTGTGGATTACTTTTCCTACAAGAGCGCCAACGGCATTTCCTACCTCATGGAATGCAGGAATCCGGATCTCCGCATCCACTGCTTCATTCAGCTCTTTAAGGTAGGCTCTCACCGGAGCTCCTACAAGTACCACCGGGACCTTTATATGGAATTTCAGGAAAGCCTCCTTTCCTATCATCTTTTCAACGTCTTCTTTCTTCAGATCGTCTGCAAAGAAGGAGACCAGTTCAAGGGTGAGTTTTCTTACGACTTCAGCTTTAACCTGGGCTGAAAACTCTTCCGCTCCTTTTTTGAGATTCTTTCCCAGGACTTTAGCGCCTATGAAGGAAGCTCTCCCGTCCCATCTTAAATATTCCCCGAGCACATGCAGGGCATCGGTTGGGGTAAACCCTATCTGGCTTACGTGCCTTTTTCGGATCAGGTTCTTCAAAGTTCCTGCGAACATAAGCGGATGTTTTCCAATCCTTTCCGAGATCTCGAATACCGAAAGAGGCTCTGTCCCCAGGTGTTCGATTATTGCAATCTCATCTTCTTCAAGCTCCCCGCTAAGAAGCTCAGGGGAATTCACCCCGTTCCTTATGAAAAATGAGGTTGGCTGTATAATCTCATCCATAATGCTTTCTTTTGGAGTGTCGGTTTTTTCGAGTTTCTCCAGAATCTCCGGAAACTCTGAAGCGGCCAGGCAGAGAGGGATCACCCTTGTGGGTCCCAGGTAGGTTTTTCTCTTAATCCAGACCAGGCTGTCTCCTCCAAGGGCTGAGGTATCCATCCTGATCGCTTTTACCATTGTTTTCCAGCCCCCGACTTTTGCTCCCGTGTCGCTGATCTCGGGAATGCCTCCGGAAATCATGGCAATATCGGTACTGGTGCCTCCCACATCCACTGTCACGCAGGTGTCCAGGCCTGTCAGGTGGGCGGCTCCCACAAGGCTTGCAGCGGGTCCGGAAAAGATTGATTCGACAGGCTTTTGCAGGGCTTCTTCGATGCGGACCAGGGACCCGTCGCATTTC
This sequence comes from Methanosarcina sp. 2.H.A.1B.4, assembly GCF_000979385.1. Taxonomy (NCBI): domain Archaea; kingdom Methanobacteriati; phylum Methanobacteriota; class Methanomicrobia; order Methanosarcinales; family Methanosarcinaceae; genus Methanosarcina; species Methanosarcina sp. 2.H.A.1B.4. The sequence goes on along the minus strand of NZ_JJOV01000091.1, from coordinate 39,287 downwards.
ATCATCATCAGGGTTGCCTTTATCTCCTTTTCTTCCATTACAGCCTGGACGGATTTGATAAACTGCTTGCTTACCGGGATCAGTTCGGCGTTCAGGAGAGCTGTCACAGCCCTTTCGTAAGCCCCAAGGCTCATGGAAAGCTCGTGCCCGCAAACAACAGGCATGTCAGTTATTTCCTGAATTAATTCCTTTACCCTGAGTTCATGTTCCGGGTTCCTTACTCCAAAATAACCGGAAACTGCAAAAGCAGCTACTTTGTTCTTTATCTGCCTTACAAATTCTTTTACGGTTTCCAGGTCTTCAAGAGGAGCAATTTCGTTTCCATCGGAATCGTGGCCTCCTCCTATTGATATTACATAATTGCTGGCAAGTTTTTTCGGGATAGTGTGCCCTATAAGGATCAGCCCTGCAGGGTAGCCTTTACCCTCAAGAGTGGTATTGGTAGCAAGAGTTGTAGAAACAGAAACGAATTTTATCCTTTTCAGGTCATCCGGGTTCAGCCCTTCAATTGAATTCTTTATTCCCCTTATAAGGTCAGGATAAGTTGTAAGCGCTTTATTCGACTCGATAACGGTTCCGTTTGACATATCCATAATAGCGGCATCGGTATATGTTCCACCAGTATCAATGCCCAGTCCCAGATACATTACATTCCTCCTCTGCAACTTCTATGGCTGGTCTTCTCTCATCTACTTCAGTCCCTGTCTCTAACATTTCTAGCCAACCTTACCTCTGCTTTCTCACAACCCTGAGAGCCCGACATAATTTCAAAGGCAAAAACCTTTTTCAAAAAAGATCTTACAGTTTTTACTTTGCGGCTTTTATAATGGAAAAGGATGGAGAAGACCCAATCGTCTTAACTCCGCCCTTCTGGAGGTTAGAATATGGTTTTTACTTGCTTGTGGATGTTTTTCTGTTTTTTCTGGATTTTACAGGTTTTATGGAGATTTCTCTTATTTTAGGCTCTGAATTCTATTATTAAACATTCTGTCCAGATTTTAATCGAAATGGGGGAGGTGATCTCACCCCATTACGGAGAGTTTACCCCATTATCTGTTTCTGAAGTTCCGGACCAAGTTCCTTTACGGTGTTCACCATTGCCTGGACAGTGGACAGTGGTCCTCCTGGTGGGATTTCACAGCCAGTGGATAGAATATACTTGGACTGGTACCCGTTCTCCTTGAGTACAGGCATTACGTTTTGGAGCAGGTTCCTGGTGTCGTCCTTGACTTTCTGCACGCCGGCTGCAGAGCCGTCCATGAACTCAACAGGGTTTACTTCTCCCATCATACAGCAGATGTCTCCATACTTGGGGATGAGGTCTGCATAGTTCTGGGATCCCTTTTCCTTTGATTTCTCGTAGTAGGCGTAGCTGTACAGGGAGGTTCCGAACTTCCTTATCTGGGTCTCGAAGTGCACGGCATCAGCACAGTTGTGGATTACGTATGGCTGGTTGTACTGCTTGAAAATCGGGATGTGCTGGTCGAAGACGAACTTGCCGTCGAACTTCCAGTAGTCCTGTTCGCTCATGATGACGTTGTTTGACCAGAGGTTGTCGATACAGAGAGAGTCACAGGCTCCTTCACTGAAGAAGAGCTCTGAGAGCTGGCAGATGTAGTCGGTACATTTCTGGACTGCTTCAAGGACAACATCAGGCTGGGTCTTCATGTCCATAAGGACGCGGTCTGCACCCATCAGCTGGGTAAGGGTAAGGAGTGGGCCCTCATGGAAACCGACGAAGGGGGTGTTGAGTTCCTTGTTGAGTTTTTCTTTTGCCATCTTTGAGGCCATGACCAGTTCGTAGCCGCGGGTGCCTTCCTTAAGTTCGGGGACCTCAATCTTCTCATAGTCTTTAATGTGTCCTTCGGAGGACGGGGTGTCGTCTTCGGGGTATTTGATCTTACATCCGAAGTCAGCGGATGTAGCTGAAAGGTCGGCAAGGCCCACGAACATGTCCAGGTCCAGGTACTTTGAACCAAGGAATGCGCTCTGGGTGAAAGCTTCTGCGTTTGTGGCATAGTCCCTGTAGTTGACTCCGGCAAACTTCCTGAGCACACCACAGGCAAGCGGGTAGACAGGCAGGCGGTCGACCTTCTTATCGGACATGGCGGATACGGTCCTGTCGATGTGGGTCATTTCCTCCTTGCTCTTTACACCGATGCTTTCGAATTCTTCCTTGATCTTGTTTGCAGTCTCAAGCCCGATGTCGACCTTTTCGGAGACTACCTTCTTTGCGAGGATTTCCCTGTATTTGATCTTTCCAAGGTTGACCTTCACTTCGCTCCACCTTGCGTCTTTGGGCTCAAGTTCTTTTATGGCTTCGGATGCCCAGGCGCTTGCGTGCATTGCATCAGGGTGGGTTGAGTCAGCACCGATTCCCGTGGCATACTCTTCGGAAACAGGGGCACCTCCTACCATTACAATCATGGAGTCGCGTATGCCTTCTTCCTGGAGGATTTCAATGACCTTTTCCATATTGGTCATGGTTGTGGTCATCAGGGCACTCATTGAGATCAGGTCGACTTTGTTCTCTTTTGCGGTTTCGATAAACTTCTCGATTGGGACATCTGCTCCCAGGTCGATCATTTTGAACCCACCGGCACTGAGCATCGTCTTTACGAGGTTCTTTCCGATGTCGTGCACGTCTCCCTCAATGGTTCCTATAACACCCACTGCCTGTAGGCCTGATTCTGCTGCCTTCATGTAGGGGGTAAGGATGTCCATACCTGCATACATTGCGCCAGAGGCAAGGAGCAGGTTGGGTACGAAGGCTTCTCCCTTTTCATACTGGTCGCTGACAATTGCCATTCCTCTTGCCAGCCCATTGACGATCGCGTTGTAGGGATCAACGCCGTCATCCAGTGATTTCTGTGCAAGTTCTTCTGCAAGGTCGTCGTCTCCATCGACGACAGCTTCCGCTAATTGGTTTAAGATATCTGCTGCCATAAAAAAACTTCCTCCATTTTTACAGTTATTCCCTGGTTAACAGTAAGTAGCTCAATTAAGGCTCATTGCTCAGTAAGCCTCTGTATGACTGTTAACTTCCAATGATACATTTACTGCAAAACATATAACATAAACGCAGAGATTTGATTAACGCAGTTAACATCTCTCTTGATGCTTAATTCTGCTAATTCTCCTGATATTATAAATCCCTCTGATCCAGTACTATTTCCTGATATTGTTAACCTTCATGATCTCGTGTGGCACTCTCATTTGATCAGGGGCTTTCATCTGATCAAAGCCTTTGATTACATAATGGAAGATCATCTGGGAAAGGGGATCTTAGCGGTCAGGATATAATGGAAAAACAATGTGACGGGGAAACAATGAACCCCCTCAAAATATGAGCTGCCAGACGAAATCTATATTTTTTCCTTTTTCAGGTAAACCCTGAATGGATCTTTTTCTCGGCAGAAAGATCATCTTGGAGGAAAGCCAGGATTTGTTAATGGATTGAGTATATTTAGTGAGTTGATTAAGTAGAATTTGCAGATGTTTAAGTGGGTGCAGATGGTTAAGTGGATCGAAAAATAAGAGGCTGGAGGTCATCGGTTTCGATCCATATGCATCACGTTCTTGATAACTGTATTTCTTCATGTGCTGCAGAGTTTAATTTCCTGATGAAGCTTTCAGGCTTTCTCAAATACTATTTCTTTTATCTCCTTTGAATGTTTCATGTAATGCAAAAAGAGGTCTTCTCCCCATTTCAGGGCTGTTTTTTCCATACTCATCATTGCATGGTTGTGGTATATCCCGTTTCTATAGAAGAGGGAAAGAGCCAGAAAATGGTCTGTTACCACACTTGAGGCTACTTTTACAGGGCAGTCGCAGACGAAGATTTTTGCATTGTCTCTGTCCAGATATTCCCTGAGGGATGTGCTGTATTCCCTTCTCAGCCTTTCGAATACCGGCTTTGTGATTATCAGAGATACGTCAGTTCCTTTTTTCACCAGTTCCACATAGGTTGACTGGTAAGCAGGATTAAAATAAGAGGAAACTTCCATAACATGGGTTGACCTGGTCAGCTTTTCTTCGATTTTCTGGGGGATTTCATACATCCTGTCAAGGTCGGGTTCGATGAATTCGCAGTGTCCTAGATCATCTATTCGGTCCAGAAGGGGGACAGGGATTGCGCTTATATTGTGGTTCTCCCAGTAATCCATATGCTCTGAAAACACGCCAAGGGTGTTCAGAAGAGGCCTCATTTTCTTAACTACCACCTTTCCGATATCAGAAAGTTTGTAAAGGTCGTCCTCATGAATGATAAGCCCCTGGCTGATGAGGATCTTGATCTGGGTCATAATCGCACTTGAAGTCACATTGAGTATGTTTTTTATATCTTCAATGTTTCGGGGTTCCTCCATCAGCAGCAAAAGAAGGTCTTTCCTTTTGTCCGAAAGGAAAAGAGTGCCCAGTAGTTCCAGTTTCATCGTAAATCTCCAGCCACTTTATTTGAACATTTTTCAACTTCGATTATATTTAATTCACATTTCCGGTTTCAAAGTTCTTTTTTGGAAGCCTAACATGCACCGTGGTTCCCGAACCTTCCTCGCTTTCTACCCAGATTTCCCCTTCATGGGCGTTGACAATGTTTTTACAGATATAGAACCCCGATTCAAGTCCCTGGTACCTGCGGGTCATGGAATCGTCAACCTGGTAGATTCTGTGGAAAAGGTGGGGGATCAGTCTTTTATGGATGCCTGTTCCGCTGTCTTTTACGGTTATGTGGATGTTCTCTTCCTCCTCTATGGCTGTTACTTCCAGCGTCCCACCGTGAGGTGTGAACTTGATGGCATTGCCCATGAGAGTTGTGAAGAGGTCTGTCAATTTTTGCTTGTCGCCACGAATAGGCGGCAGGTTTGCAGGCAGTTCCTTTTCGACCTTCAGTTCTTTTTCATCTATCAGGAGTACCAGGTTAAGGTAAACATCCGAGAGTATCTTCTTTATCTCTACTTCGGCAAAAGAGTACTCGATCTTTCCTGCCTGTTCAAGGCTCAGGTAGAGCAGGGAATCCACCATCTGTTTCAACCGCTCCGAACTGTTGATTACGGCGTCTATAGCTTTCTGCTGCTGGTCTTCGATAGTCTCCATTGTCTCGAAATCCATAAGGTCGCTGTAATCTACCTTTATCTGGGGAAGGCTTTCAGCCATAAATTCCGCTTTTATCCTGTTAAGGGACCTGAGTTCATCATTGGCTTTTGACAGGTCTTCTGAATAGGATTTAAGGGCATCCTCAAGCTGTTTTCTCTGGATAAGCTGCCACATGCCCTGCATGAGAAGGGTTAGCTGGCGTAAGTCAGATTCATCATATGACTCATCCTTATTTCCAACTCCTGCAACTGCAACTATCCTGTCCCCGTCAAAAACCGGTACGTTCATATGGCGGGTAAGATGCACATGGTCTTTCGGATATCCCTTTTTCAGGGAACTCGGAGCTGTATAATCATTGGTTATAATGGGCTTGCGCTGCCGGATTGCCTCTCCCCAGATACCTGTTGTTTTTACCGGGTAGATAAAGCGCTTGTCTTCGATTGCACATTCTTCCATTGCGCTCTTTGACCAGGAATGCATTATCAGGGAAGTCTCATAGGCGTCCATAAAAGCGAGGTACCCGAGTTTGCTGCCTGTAAGCCTGACTGCCTCTTCGCGGGCAAAGTCTGTTATTTCTTTTAAGGAAGCTCCTGTCATCCGGTTAAGTTTTACAAGGGCTTCAAGCCGGGATTCGTTAAGTTTCTGTGCAGCTTCGGCTTTTTTGCGCTCGGTAATGTCCCTGGCAACCGAGAGGATAGTTTTTTTCCCTTCGTAATCAATAATTCTGGCGCTGACTTCAAGGGGGACAACTGTGCCGTCCTTGCAGACAGCTCCTGAGTTATATACCCTGGACCCCTCGCTCCTGATCTTTTTTAGATTTTCACGGACCGAGTCCCAGTACTCGGCAGGAATGATCTCTTCGGCTTCCATTTTCAGGATCTCTTCCTTCTCGTATCCGAGCCGTTTTACCACTGCCTGGTTTACGTCCATGTAATTTTTTCCTTCGGGCTCGCGGATGTACAGCTGGTCATTGATGTTGTTGAAGACGGTCCTGAATTTGTGTTCGGATTCTTTCAGGGTCTCTTCTGCCAGCTTATGCTCAACTGCAATGGCTGCCAGCTGGGCGTTTGTTTTCATAAAGTCCAGGTCTTCTTTTTCTGGCCTGTGCACTTCGCTGTAATATATGGAAATAACACCAAGGACTTCTCCGGAGGATGAAACTAAAGGCTCTGACCAGCAGGCTTTCAATCCAGCCTCAGCTGCAAGCTCCTTGTATTCAGTCCAGTAGGGGTGTTCCATTACATTATCTACGGTTACCCTTTTTCTCAAGAAGGCTGCGGTTCCGAAGGAAGCCGCTCCAAAACCAATCTCGATTCCGTCAGTCCTCTGCCTGTAAAACTCAGGAAGTCTCGGAGCAACGCAGTAAAAGAGATGCTTTTTCTCCCGGTCAAGCAGCATTACCGAACATATAGAGCCTGGTCTGATCTTTTCCATATTTTGAATAAGAAGGAGAAGCACTTCTTTGAGTGGAGCTCCTGAAGCCAGTTGCCCGAGCACCAGGTTCTGTCCTTTCACTATCTCTTCAGCAAGCTTACGCTCGGTGATGTCCAGAACGATTCCCTGGTAATGGGTAATTTCTCCTTTTTCGTTCCTTTTGATGAGGGTCCTGTCATCTATGTATCGTACTTTTCCTGATTTTGTCAGGATCCGATGCTCCTAGGTGCAGTCCTTATATCCTTCTCTGGAAAACTTTGACACTTCGGCGCGGATTCTTTCACGGTCTTCAGGGTGTATCAGGTCTTCAAACTTTATTTTTCCAGAGGTGAAATCTTCAGTGGTGTATTCCAGCTTTGTGATATTTTCAGAGACAAATTCAACGGGCCAGCCCTCTTCTGGCTTACACAGAAATACAAACACGGGGCTGCTCTTGATGATGTTTTTTAATTCATTCTTCTTTTTCAGTGCCTTTTGCATCGACTCTTCGGCTTTTTTGCGTTGGGTAGCATCGCAGAGGGTGCCCTGGTAATGGCTAACTTTTCCGTCTTCGTCTCTTCGGATCAGGACCTTGACCTCAGCCCAGCGCGTTTCTCCCGAAGCTGTCACTATTCTGTATTCCTGTGTCAGCTCAGTGCATCCCTTTTCCGAGCATCCGGCAATCTCAGATTTTACCCTTTCAATATCCTCAGGATGGACAATGTCAAGATACCTGATATTTCCGGAGATGAAGTTTTCAACTGAGTAGCCGAACTGCCAGACGTTTTCCGTGATAAGTTCCACAGGCCAGTTCCCTGTTGATTTGCACAAAAAAATAACTATAGGGCTGCTATTTATAAGCGATTCCAGATTTATATCGAATTGTTTCATCGATCCAATTCCTTCATTTTAATTTTATGGATTACCCATTTCCATGAACTATAGACTTGAAATGTTGACCTGTTCAGGGTTAAGGGAACAAACTCTACGTAAACCACTGGTTTTGAGCTACTATAATGTTAAGGGTACGGGTATACCTGCAAAAGTGCTTTAAGGCGGGTTTCCACTTCCATGGCTGAGTGCCCTGAGAATTTTCTGTTTTGGGACTCAGGAGCTGCCTGTATTTAAAAAACTGAATTCTTTTCAAATAAAATGGAAGTACTGGCTTATTTATCTTTTTATTCTTTTATTTTTTTTATTTTTCATCTATACTTATATTACTTAAATTGCATTTCTTTTATATTTTTAATTTTTTTCTCTATTTTCTCTTATAATTCTCTGCAGTCTTTGATCAACCTGTTGATATTCAAAATACCAAAATCGAGGTCTTCTGACCTCCTCTTCATTTGCTGCACGGGACTGTAGCCGGTCTGCCCTCAGGTGTGAAAAAACAACAAGCGAACTAATGTCAATACTAAAAAAGGCCCAATACTATGGAGAAATACCCCATGCATGAAAAAATACTCCCCTTGCCCCAGCCGTTTTTCAGTTCCCAGTAAAGGGAGTTTATGGAAAGACATATTTTTTTATAAACCCTGTTTTCTACACAAATTGTAGGTAATACCTTAAGCAATTCTATGTTTTTCTATGATTCATACTTAATCCTATATACTATACTTAGACGACAAAATCATGGTTTATTTCTTATTTTGAGCTTCGGTTTTCTGGATACATTTATATATCCCCCTTGTCTATATAGATTCTGTACGATTCATTAGTAACTCCTCAGGGGGCTTATTTATTACCAAGGATAAAAGAAAAGTCCAGTTTACCGGAAATTCTACCTATATAGTGTCCCTCCCCATTAAATGGGTCAGAGATATAGGGATTGAGGCCGGAGACACCCTTACCCTTACACCCATGCCTAACAAAACCCTGCTGGTTTCCTCCAGTGTGGTTTCAAAAGACCATTCTGCCCTTAAGGCAACTATAGATTACCTTCACTCCGATAGTGCGGAAAACAACCTGAGAATCCTTATTTCACATTATCTGGTAGGTTATGACGTAATCAGGTTGACCACTAAAAAGGGTTTCAGCGCCTATGACCGTAAGTTTATAAAGGATTCTGTGCGCCAGAAACTTATAGGTCTGGAACTTGTGGAAGAATCTAGAAATGAGCTTGTCTTCCAGTGCCTCCTGAACTACAACGACCTTCCTCTAAGCCGTGTAATCAAAAACATGTATGGGCTTGTTCTTTCCATGCTTGAGGACTCCATGACCGCCCTTCGGGACCATAATGTGGAGATCGCAGAGGACGTCATCCAGAGAGATGATGATGTGGATCGTTTCTACCTTCTCTCAGTCCGTCAGCTAAAGGCTTCAATTGAGGATATCGAACTTTCAGAAAAAATAGGAATCAGGCACCCGCGGGAATGTCTTGGGTACAGGCTTATTACCAAGAGCATAGAGCGTGTCGGAGATCACGCGGTTAAGATAGCTACAAATGTACTTAAGATGGACTCCGGAATCAGTACTGATGACCCTATTTTCAAGATGTCTGCACTCTCCCAGAAAGTTTTTGAGAGCTCAATAGATTCAATGCAGGAAGAAGACCTCCAGGCTATAAACAAAATCGTTGTTGAAGCCAAAAAAGTTTCCCAGTTCGGAGTTTCTCTTGAAAACAAGAGTGGAGAAGGCTCTGGCAACATCGAGCTCAGCATGATCCTCGAGAGCCTGCGGAGGGTTTCGGAATACAGCGCCGATATCGCAGAAGTTGCCCTCAACATGAACATAAAACAGGTCTAAACCCCGAGTTTCGCTTCGGGAGCACGAGGTCCTTTTCGCTGCGCTCAAGAGGACTAATTATGGGTAAATAACTTTTTTTCCTTTTTCCTTTTTCCTTTTTCTCTTTTTCTCTTTTTTCACACAACTGCCTTACGGAACTGATATGTCCCGAGGAGAACCATGATTCCGGCTCCTGCTGCGAGTCCAAGGATTCCGTATACAGGGATCGTTCCTTCAAACAGCATTCTTGTGCTGTCTATGGCATAGCTGACAGGATTGAGTCTGGCAAGTGCCTTCAACCAGGCAGGCATGACTTCGTAGGGCATAAGCGCACTGCTTGTGAAAAAGAGCGGCATGCTGATCATGCTGTTCACAGCTGCATAGCTGTCATGGTCATTTAAGTATAGGCCTATCATAGTTGATAGCGCAGAGAAAAATACCGAAAACAGAAACAGGGTCAGATATATCAGAACTATATTTATCGGGTTCAGTACCCTTACCCCAAGGAGCGTAGCCATCAGGAGGATCACAGTTGCCTGCAGCAGGCCCCTTACGCTGATAAAGAGGATTTTTCCGTACAGCAGGCTTTCACGTGGGGAGGGCATGGCGAGGAACTTATTCAAAAAGCCCAGTATTTTATCAAAAATCATAAGTGATCCGCCCTGCAGGGAGGAAAAGAGAGTCGTCATGACAAGGATTCCAGGGGTGATAAACTCAAGGTAGTTATCAGTAAATTTTGTGGGTAGGGCAAGCCCGACAAATACCAACCAGGCTGCAGGCATTATAAGTGAAGAAATAACGGTAATCCTTCCTCTGAGCCATTTTACGAGGTCCCTTTCAAAATAGTAGAATACTGCTCTCATTATCTTCGCCTCAGAAGGTTTCTAAACTGGGTTGAATTAAATCCTGCCTGCTCTTCAGGAGTTTTGACTTTTTCGAGGAAAACGTCATTGAGAGATGCATTTTCTCCTATTGAACTTACAAGGTTTTCAGGAGAGCCAACAACTGCTATTCTGCCTTTGTCAATAATAGCAACCCTGTTGCAGTACTTTTCTGCCTCTTCAAGGTAATGAGTGGTCATGAATATGGTCATCCCTTCGGCTTTTAGCATCCTGATATGTTCCCAGATCTTCCTTCTTCCGCTTATATCCAGGCCGAGGGTGGGTTCGTCCAGAAAAAGGACTTCAGGCTCGTGCACAAGCGCCTGAGCAAGTTCCAGGCGCCTTCTCATTCCTCCCGAGTATGTTTTTACAAGGTCACCGGCGCGGTCCGAAAGGGCCATCATTTCAAGCACTTCATCAACTTTTGAGTTTCGGTTCGGAATCCCATAGAGCTTTGCATAAAGCAGCACATTTTCCCTGCCCGTGAGCTTTCGGTCCACTGCCATGTCCTGGGGGACATAGCTTATCTTTGACCTTACTTTTTTGGAGTCCCTTACAACATCATACCCGCAGACCTTTGCAGTTCCGCTGCTTGGTTTTATCAGGGTTGTAAGCATCATGACTGTCGTACTTTTGCCTGCCCCGTTGGGCCCCAGGAGGCCAAAGATCTCGTTTCCCACATCGAGGTCGATATTATCAACAGCAAGCAGGTTTCCGAAGGATCTGGATAATTTTTTTATTTCTATCACAGGTATCCCCTTGCAATCGCATAAACAGGCCTTAAACCTGAGGTATAATAAATTCCACTTGTGTACATATTGTAAAGAAGCTTTATGATCACAATACTTATGGCAGCAAAAATACAGACCGTGACCATTGCCTTATCAAGTTCCGAAAACTTCAGTTTTTTGAGGTATGTCCTGTCCGGATTTGCCCGGAAAGCCCGGCTCTGGATTGAAACTGCAAGGGTGCCAGTCCTCCTTACACAGTTTGAGAGAGTCGGAGTCAGTATATTAAGGGACGTTTTTACGATCCCTGATCCGAACCTTTTAGGATTAAAACCCCTGAGTCTCTGGACTGTTACTACAGTAACCACTTCAGTGATTATTATTGGCAGGAACCGGACTGCTGTTACCACCATAAAGGCCACGCTGTAAGGGACCCTGAGCCCCACAAGCCCGTTTAGCATATCCCTTGAGTCCGTGGTCCAGCACATCAACAGTCCAAGGGACAGGATTGAAGCCGACCTTAAGCCCTGAATTGCGCCGTGCCGGAGCCCTTCCTCATATACGAAAAGCCCTCCGTTTGTCAGCCAGCCCAGAACCGGAAAATCAGGCTGGATTATGGTAAAAATCACGGTTCTTGGAAGCTGGGAATAAAAAAGAGCCTGAGAGTAGATAGTCCCCCAGATCAAAAGCACGAGTAGTAGGGTCAGGGTTTTGAGCTTTATTGCTGGCATCCTTGCAAGCGCAAATCCCGAAAGTACGATCAGAAACAACAAAAACATGGTTTTGGGATTGTCCAGGGTTACTGCGACAAAAGCAGTGGAGATCAGAACCAGTATCTTTGCCCGTGGGTCCATCCTGTGAATGATTGTGTCTTTAATCGTTGGTTCTGCAATTGATCTGGCACCTATCATATTATCACTTCAGCGTTTCTAAAGGTCAGCATTTTATCACTTCAACATTTTATCACTTCAGAATTTATCACTTCACATTTTATCCCTTCAACATTTACCACTTCAGAATTTATCACTTCAGAATTTATCACTTCAGAATTTATCACTTCAGAAGTTCTACGGGTCAGCATTTCCACAAGTTCCGTGACCGAAAAGGCGTCCACTCCCAGATAGTTCGCAATCTCAACAACCGGGGGCTGGGTAAGGGAGGCTTTCCTGAGGATCTCGATGTTCTTTATGACCTCTCTTCCCTTTCCATCTGCTATAATCCGGCCCTCATTCATCACAAGGATTCTTGTAGCATAGAGCATTGCAATTTCGATATCATGGGTACAGAAAACCAGGGTGGAATGGTTATTTTTGAAATAATCCATCATCTGTTCTATATTTACTCTATCCTGCCCTGTTGTAGGTTCATCAAGGAGAATGATTTCAGGATTTATGGAAAGTACCGAGGCAACGGCTGTCCTGAGCCTCTGCCCCCGGCTCAGAGATTGGGGGAGGTCCTGCTTGAGGTTTAGAATTGACATGGCTTCAAGCGAGGTCCTTGCCCTTTCCTCGATATTCTTATACTTTAACTGAACAGGTCCGAATCTCGCTTCTTCCTCAGCTGAATCACAGAAGAGCATAAGGTCAGGGTTCTGGAATACGAACCCGACTCTACCTGCAAAAGAATACGGGTTTCTGGGTTTTGTGTCCTCCCCGAGGACCTTTACACTTCCTTTGTATGGTTTGAGCATGGCTGCAAGGTTCAAAAGCAGGGTTGATTTGCCTGAGCCATTTGTACCCATGACTGCAACTCTTTCGCCTTTACGGATTTCCAGATTTATGCCTTTAAGTACCATCCTGTTTTTTTCATATCCTGACCATATATCCCGGATAGATATTATAGAGTCATTATTTTCTATAGGACCATTATTTTCTATAGAATCATTATTTTCTATAGGATCATTATTTTCTATAGAATCATTATTTTCTATAGGATCATTATTTTCTATAGAATCATTATTTTCTATAGAATCATTATTTTCGGGAGATCCAGCTCGTACTTCAGATTGTGCTTCAGTATCTTCTCCCGGGTCCGGAAAGAGCTGAGGAGTTTTCATATTTTCTTTAAAGTTTTTCCTGTTCAGCACGGCAAGAGCTTCCCTGACACTGAGGGGACTTGCCCTTATTCCCAGTCTGTGGCAGAATTCAACGGGCTCAGGAACCCGAAGTCCCAGCCTGTGAAATACCTCCAGATTATCAAAAGCTTTTGAAGCGGGCTGGTCAAAGATTATTTTTCCGCAATCCATTATGACAATCCTATCTACAAAGGATGCAAGATCATGCAGCCGGTGCTCAACCAGCAGAATGGTCATCTTCAGTTTCCTGTTAAGTTCCCTCACAGTATTCAGGACTTCCAGGGTGCCCATCGGGTCCATCTGGCTTACCGGCTCATCCATGGCAAGGATTTCAGGCATCATAGCAAGCATGCTTGCAATGCAGATCCTCTGTTTCTGTCCCCCCGAAAGCGAATTCGTGGAGTCCTGTCTGTGTCCGGACATCCCGACCATCCGAAGGGCTTCTTCTACCTTCTTATCAATCTCTTCTCTCTCCATGCAGAGGTTTTCGGGCCCAAAGGCTATTTCGTCCTCAACGGTTGTAGAAAAGATCTGGTCATCGGGGTTCTGGAAAACAAGGCCTACACCTCTTGAAAGCTCCATCTGGTTTGAATCTCTGGTTTCTATCCCGTTGATCCGGATGCTGCCTGAAAATATTCCTCCGGATTCATGGGGAATTATGCCATTAAGGGTTTTTAGTAAAGTGCTCTTCCCGCAGCCTGTAGGTCCTGTCAGGAGGACGAACTCCCCCTCCTCTATTTTCAGATTGACCCCTTTTAATGTCGGTTCCGTTCTTCCGGGATAGGTGTACCACAGGTCTTTTATCTCTATCATTGTACCACCTTTATTCTGCTCCACTGTACCACTTTATTTCTCCTCATTGTGCCACCTTATTCTGTCTGCCATCTTTATTCTGCCACCTTCTTCAGCCTCTTTCCGAGGCTTATTCCAAACCAGGCTCCAATGAAAGTGTAGAGGAAGCCATCGATCAGGATGTTTGCCATAATATACCAGTCGCTGTAGAACAGCCTGTAGAGCACCATCCAGACACTGAAGGACGCATACCCGCTGGCCATATCGGCAATTCCGCAGACAATCCCCATCCTGAATCTGTTTTCCGGGGCCGGGTTTTTACCGGTAATCCCTGCAGCATACATCAGAACCTCCAGAACTACCGCGCTCAGGGACAATGTTATGAAAGTAATCGGGGTGAAACTCCCGGTTATAAAGCCTCCAAGCAGGAACCTGACCATCATAAAAAGGCTTACAACTCCGGGTTTTGGAATCAGGACTACGAGAGAGGCAATGAGCATGTAAAGGAGAATCTCGTGGAAGAGCCCTGTAAAAAGGAAACTGAAAGGCCCGAATACTGCATGGGATAGCTCCCACAGAATTGTCATAGGCAGGTTTATGGCTGCAAAAGAAACAGTACCAAAAAGGGAAATCAGCACAAGGTTACGGGTCTTAAACCTGTCCATTATCTCTTTTGATCTTGAAAAGAAGAGGCTTACTGCAGTCAGTCCAAGTAAAGAGGAGACGAGAGTAATTATTATGGGTCCCCATTTCCTGGAGATTGCAGTTATTTTTTGATCTTTTGTTACCGCAACCCAGTCGCTGCCTGTGAGCTTTACCTTTACTCTTAGCAGGTACTCTCCTCCCATCGCATCCTCAGATATATAGAGAGGAAGGCTTACCAGCGAACTTGAACCCGGGGCAAGGGTTAAAGTGGCATAGCACAGGGTATCGGCGTTCATTCCCATAATGGCAGGCTTAAAAGCTTTTACCGGCTCTCCGGTCTTAATGTCAAGGACATCATATGTAATTATAACAGGGACCGTACTGTCTCCATTGTTGGTAATTTCCACTCCTATGTAGGTTGAAGTGAGTTCCTCCCTATCGAGCTGTAGGTCTGTAACCTTCAGCAGCCTTTTGAGAGCAGGCGAGGTTTCCCGGATGATCAGGGTGCTGGCAGGATGACTCGGGTCTCCATATCCGTCCTCATCCGATGGTACTGTAAGTCTGGATACTGCGATTTCCCCTGCGATTTCCTCTTTCGAAGCAACCTTAAGCCGGGTCCTGCGCACAATGGTATGCTTATTTCCTTCAACCTCAACAACTGCAGTTGCCGTTATGTTATAGGTCCCGGGGGAAATGTCAGCAGGCACATAAAAATCAACGAGCCTGTACCAGTCTTCGTACTCGGTCTGAAGTGAAAAGGAATGGACAGGAGTATCCCGGAGCACAAAACCCTCAGGTAAATCAAGTTCCATTGTCACATTCATATTTCCGTCATAATAGCTCTCAAAAAAAAGGTATGCAGAAAGGTTGCTGCCTCCGACTGCAAGACCGCTTCCCTCCACTCCATGTGGGGCCTGAATCATGAATGTGGTCATATCTTCAGGTTTGAATTCCTCGGCTGCTGCGGGTTGTATTGCCAGCACCAGTACAAGGAAGAAAAAAACTATGTTTTTCATTCCGCAACCTTTTTCACTTGAGGATTTTTCGGATTTCCTGCATCTTCTTATCCCAGTCAGGGACATCTTCAAAGCTCATGATGTCCACAGCTCCTCCCTGAAACTCTCCTTCTCCTGCCAGCTCTTCCATCCAGCTTTCTATCTCAAGGTAAGAGTTTTTCAGGTCTTCAAACACCTGCGGGTCAGGGTTCCAGAGCCCTCTTGACTGCGCTTCAAGGAGCCTGCGAGACATTTCCTCAAGAGCGTAGGGATTGTTCTTTTCAAAGAACCTGCGCATTTCTTCATCAAGCACAAAAGCCTTTGTGATATCATCAAAGATCCAGTCATCCACTTCCTGAGTAGAAGCTTCCCAGCCGTAGACTCTTCCGACTCTCTTCGAAATGTCCTGTGCGCCCTTGTACCCGTGCTGTCTCATGCCTTCGATCCATTTCGGGTTTAAAAGCCTGGTTCTTACGACCCTTCGCAGTTCATCGGCCATGTCCCGGACTTCGACATGCTGCGGTTCTCTTGTATCTCCAAAATAGACCTTCACGTCCCTGCCCGAAGCCTGTTTGGCGGCAGCCGTGAGCCCTCCGTGGACTCCAAAGTAACAGCAGCAGCCAAGGAGGTCGTACTCATCACTGACTACTTTGTTAAAGGTAGCGTCAACCGTCTTGAGGTTTGAAGCAAGCTGGGTGTGGGCTTCCTGGCCCTTTACGTCTTTTCCATATGCATATCCGTTCCAGTAAAGGAAGATGTCTGCCAGGTCCTTTTCGTCCTTCCAGGCACTCGCATAGACTGCAAGCTGCACCCCTGCGGAATAGGCCCCGGGTTTGCTTGAAAAGATCCTTAAAGTAGCTTCTCTGGAACCCGCTCCTTCCTCAATCATCCTGTGGCTGTGTTTTCCCGGATAGTTCATGTCCTCCGGTTCATCAAGCGAAGCCACAGCCTGGATTGCCTCATCTATAACCTCCAGGCAGTTCGGGAAATTGTCCCTGAGGATTCCGGAGATCCTGATAGTAACATCAATCCTGGGCCTTCCCAGCTCTTCAAGGGGAATAACAGAGAACCCCTTAAGGCGCCCATTGCCAAGCCAGAGCGGTTCAACCCCAAGCAGGCTCATAATCTGGGCCATGCCCTCTCCATCAGCCCACATGATGTCGTTTGCCATCCAGTAAAATGCTACGTTTTCAGGATAACGGCCCTCCTCTCTGAGGTGTTTATCAATCAAAACCCCGGAGAGCTGCTGTCCTACTCTCCAGGCAGCTTTTGTCGGGACCCGTTTTGGGTCAAGAGAATAAAAATTCCTGCCGGTTGGCAGTACGTCATCCCTTCCGCGCATGATCAGGCCTGAAGGTCCGGCCGGGATATACCCTCCTTCAAAACCATGCAGAAGAGCTTCAATTTCCAGAGAGGCATCTATTCTGGACTCAAGGTCAAGAATCCTTTCACAGATTGCAGCAGCGATCCGGGAGGAGGTCGGGTTTGTGCTCTGAACCTCAAAACTCTGTTCTGTAAAACTCTGTTCTGTAAAACTCTGTTCTCCGGAATCCTGTCCTATAATACCCGTTTCTGTAAAATTCTGCCCGGCAAAAATCTCTTTGATTATGCTGGTCGGCTCTTTTTCCGGGTTACTTATGAATGTCCTGATGAAATCTTTTGAAAGCGAATCAATCTCCTCAAGCCTCTGGCCATTTGACTTCCCATTTGCTGAAATCAGGCTCTGGTCAGAGATCAGTTCGTCAAGGTCAAGCCCCAGAAGTTCTGCAATCAGCCTCCGGATCGAAACCCTGTTTCCCACACTTTCCTGGTCATCGTACCTTAAAATCGAGTTTATGAACTCAACTTTCTTCTCGCCCTCGGGGAGCTGCCCGAAGATGTGCATCCCGTTATGGATCTGGCTGTTCCTTATCTTTCCGAGAGCTTCATGCGCTTTCCTTATAATTTCCTCAAAAGGAGGCTGGTGGTCAGCTTTTATTTCGGAGTCCAGGTTTGATTTTTTAATTTCGTCAAGGATCAGGTGCTTCAGGGCATGTGCTCGTCCCTTGTCATATTTTACCTGTTCGTATTCCCCGAGCAGCCTGTCAAGTTCTTCAAGGCTTCCATAAAGCCCTCCCGAGGTCATGACCGTCTGCATATGGTCAATAAGGCAGGCAAGGCTCCGGCGTTTGGCAATGGTGCCTTCCGGAGGGTTATCGGAATTGTAAATGTAGAGGTGGGGAATAGTTCCGATTCCGATATCAGGATAACAGTCTCCTGAAAGTCCCACCCCTTTTCCGGGCAGGAACTCCAGGGTGCCGTGGGTCCCTACATGTACGAGCACATCAGCTCCAAAAGTGTTCTCAAGGTACCTGTAGGTCGCAAGGTACTGATGGGTTGGCGGAATATCCGGGTCGTGCAGGATCTTGCAGACTTTTCCGTCACATCTGGCTCCTGCACACCCGCGTTTTGGTTGCACACAGACAACAGCATTTCCATACTGTACCCCGGTCACAACGATTTTGTTTTCATAGACCATTGCAGCAGGAATGCCGTTGACTTCTTCCCCAGGCGGGTTTCCCCATCCCTCGGTCATCCTCTGCCTGACACCCGGGCTCAGGGTATTGAAAAATTGTTCATATTCTTCTTTTTCCACAAAAGCCAGAACCCCTCCGTTCTTTACGATTTCATTAATCGGGGTCCATCTAAACTCGGAAATTGCTTTTCTGTTGAGGATAGTTTCAATAAGTTCCCTGCCGTCCAGGGGAGAGTTGACTGCATAGCCTGCTTCCTGCATCCGGTTTAATATCCTTGCCACGCTTTCAAGGGAATCAAGGTTTGCAGCATCCCCAACCGAGCCCTCAACCCCTGTGCAGGGCCTATTGTGCAGGATAAAAGCAACCTTTCTCTGGTTAACCGGTTTTTTCCGAAGGGTTATCCATTTAAGGACCCTGGATGCAAGTTTTGAGCAGCGTTCAGGGATAGGGGCACGACCTATGTAATTTCCTTCCTTTTTGCCTGCCCCTATTATAATGGGCTCAATTACGCCCTCAAACTCAGGCAGAGCCACGCCCCATCCGATCTCAGTGCTTAAACCCTGTGACTCCTGCCATTGTTCTAATGTGATGTAGTGGGAAATGACAGGCTGGAAAACAGGGACGTCAAGGTTCTGTAAAAGTTCAACGCCTTTTGCTGCACATGAGCTTTTATCTTCTTTGTTTTTATTGCTCATTATGAAAAATGGGGAGAGTTTCACAAGAGCGTCTATGACGGTTTTTCCGTTTTCCATAAAGTAATCTTCAATGACCTCATCCATGCCCCTGCTTCCAAGTTCTTTATCTTTTAATGAATAAGCAAAAACTGGGATAACAGAAAGTCCCAGGGTTTCGAAATCTCTTATGAGGGTCTTTTCAATCTCAAGGTCATTGTTTACCCAGGAAGTCCTGGAAATAAGCAGCCCCACGGTTTTGTCCTTCAGGGGCCCGTACCAGTTCAGGTACTCCCGGAGGCTTGAGAACATTTCCCTTGCGTCCGGGTGATAGAGCCCGTCCCATGGAATCTTTTCCGGGGGTTTTACTTCAATCTCAGTTCCACAAACCTCTTTTGAGATGTAGCACAGCATATTTCCAAAGTTTTCTTTTCCTCCATATATTATGTAAGAAAAACATGTAGCTGCGATCTCAAGTTTCACGGAAGAAAGGGTGAAACTGGAGGGGTCGCTTCCCACACAGATTACGGGTATTCTTGTTTTTAAGGGTTCGAGCCTTTCATAGAATTCTTCCCAGAAAGGATTGGCTATATGGTAAATAAAGACGGCATCAGCCTGCTCACATGCAGAAAGCACCTTCTCAGCTTCTTCAGGGTTTTCTTCCAGGATTTTTGAGTAGTAAGCCTCGAGCTCTATTCCCTGTTCCTCTGCTGCTTCAAGAAGCGTGGGGATGTATGAATTCCAGGTTACTGAAACAATTTTCATTCTTTCCCCTCATGTCAGGATATGCACTCTATATTCTCCGAGCACTGTGCCGTCATCAAGCCTTGCAGGGGCTTCTAAGGCTGCGATATACCTTCCATCAGAAGAGATGTCAGCAGATACCGTAATTCCTTCGGTTCCGTAAATCTGGCTGAGCCTGGAACTTGCACCTCCGCTTTTTGAGACGTCAAAGACATAGACCCCGTGAACGCTTCTGTCCTCGGTTACCAGGTTCTGGGCAAGGGGGATCACAAGATAGCGGTCATTCCGTGCACATTCCCCTGCATAGCCGTCAAGTCTCCATTTCCACAGCAGATTGCCGTCATAATCATAGGCAAAGAGGCTGTTCCCGCTGGGGTGTTCAAAAGGAGCATCCTTATTTTTATCTTTGGAGAAAGTGCTCCCGATTGAAAAGATCAGGGTGTCGTTGACAATGTAAGCATAATTCGCACTGCCGTAGATGGGTACTCCACTTACGACTATCGGGGTTGAGATGTTCTGCTGCCACGTAATTTCAGGAACCCCTGTCTCAATGATCCGGGAATTATTGAATAAAAAGGCCCGGCCATCACTTGTCATTGTTATTATCTGTTCCCCGTCAGGAGTAATCTGTGTGCTGTACCAGATTGCAGAATAGTCAAAGAACGGTTCAACTGGTGGGATTTTGTAGCTCCAGTGCTCTTCTCCCGTATTTCCTTTCAGGACATGCACGGTCCCATCTTGCCATTTATCTGCCTTTGTAAAACAGGTGGTGCCAAAAGCGGCGTATTCTCCGTCAGGAGTGGCATCAATCCATGTAACCCCCGAGTCCATGAGTTCGGATTCGGGGAATTTCCAGCGCAGGTTGCCTTCAGGGTCAAAGGAATAAACCCTTCCGAGGTACTTGTATTTCTCACCTATATAGCCGCAGGCCCTGCTGGCAGCGACATAAATATTCCCGTTCGAATCAAGTTTTATCTTTTTCATTGCAGGCATGTACTTGAGGTCTGAACCCAGGTCTTCACTTGCCCCAAATTTCCAGATTTCGGTACCGTTAAGGTCAAAACAATAGATCAAAGCATCCGGGCTCTCTTCTCCTACAATAAGGCGCTTGCTGTCCTCTGAAAACTCTATGTCCGCGATTCTCGCATCCGATATCCCTTTAACAAGCTGCTTTTCCCATACTTTATCACCTGTTGCAAGCTCTATAAGTTTCAGAGAACCTCCATGAGTTCCAATGGCAAGATAACTATTGTCAGGAGAAAATTTCGTTACACCTTTTATATTCGTGGAGGTTTTTTCGATGGGTCCGGGAGTTACATCCTCAAGCTCTATGGTGTACTCCTCTTTCAAAGCCGGTTTTTCAGGAGCATAGACCTCCAGAGCACCGGATGTCCCCAAATCCGTTATCACCTCAAACCTGTACCGGGTTTCAGGGTTCCAGTCAAAAGCTGCAAAGGCCTGATCTTCGGTTTTTTCAATCTCCAGAGAAGCCACAGGGTTGTTGTCCGAAGAAATCCTTATCTCTGAGATATCCACCTCATTTTTCAGGGTTAGCAGGGCTCCGGTCCTTGAGAAAACTACCGAGTCTATGGGTACCCCGGATTCGGAATTACTTATTTCCTGCGTATCCTGTATCCCTGATCCCGAAGCCTGGGCCGATCCGCTGCTGCCGGGCTCCTGGTTTTTTTCAGCACATCCTGCAGTCATTAAAGCCAGTATAAGCAGGGCTATCAAAAGTTTCCATTTCATTTTCTCACCTGACAATTATTAACCTGTGTTTTCCGGTTACATCCCCATTTTCGAGCTGCAGAGGGACTTCAACTGCGGCTACGGTGCAGTCCGAAGAAATTGCAGCATCTGCAACAACCCCTTCGGTATTGAAGGTCCAGAGCAGCTTTGAATTCCCATTCCCGGATTTCCGGTTTCCAAAGGCATGGACCCCATGGACCTGAGTATTGCCTGAGGACGTATCTTTTCCGACTGGCAGGACAAAGAACCTCATATCCGGAGAGAAGAAGATCCCTGCACAGCGTCCTCCCAGGCTATAAGCCCAGGAAACTTCTCCTGTTTCTGCATCGCATGATATGAGGGAATTTTCAAGGGGGTGTGCCATGGGGATTTTATCGGGGTAGTAGGCAGGAAGTGTAGCTCCTGTAAGGTAGAGTACCTCATTTTCGGCAGCAATTTTTGCATTTTCGCCATAAGTATAGATGACACTTCCTTCAAGCTCCTCCGGAGTTGTCACATTGGACTGCCATTCATCGGAGTACCACTCTGATTCGCCGTCGCCTGGCCTTTTCATCTCCAGGTCATTAAAAAGGTATTTTCTTCCGTCCCCTGTATAGGCCGTTACCCTGGATCCGTCATCCGAAACATCAAGTCCGTGCCAGATGGCCGTAGAAACAAAATAAGGCATGAACGGCGGAATTTCGTATTTCCAGCGGAGATTTCCGCTTTCATCCACAGAATAGACGACTGCTTCCGTTTCAAGGGAATTTGTCCAGTCCCCTGTTGAAAAAACCACATTTTTCCCATCTTGGCTTGAATCAATCCAGTTAACACTCCGGGCGTAATTTTCTGCCGCCGGGAGTTTCCAGGCAAGAGTACCTTCGGGGCTGAACCTGTATACCCTTGAAGCAAGTCCATATCGGGAATCTTTCCAGTATCTGCCTGCCGCAATGTACACAGCATCATCAGCAGCCGTTATCCTGTATATGCAGGGCTGGTATTTCGGATTGGGGTTGGTTCCCAGATCATCTGCAGTCCTGTATGTCCGGATCTCATCTCCTGTGCCGGTATCCAGGGAATATATGCAGCCCTCAGCACTTCTCTCCCCCGCGAGCAGGTACTTTCCGTCTTTTGAGAATGCGAGATCTGAAATGTTTCCTTTGAGGGCTTTTTTCCAGAGCACCTTTTTTTCCGGCACGTCAATAACTGTAAGGTTCGAGCCTGTCCCTACAGCCACATATTTCCCATCCGGGGCATACCTTACACAGTCCTGGACACCCAACCTTCCTTCCAGAATATTCTCCGGGGTCACATCTCCAAGCTCATACTCCCAGTAAAGATATGGTGAAGCTTTTTCATGAGGCGTTATATTTGCCTGATTAGGCTCGCTGCCTGCACTCTCTCCCACGTTTTCGTCAGCTTCATCTGAAGATATGTTCCCGGAAGATATTACATCGGAAGATATTACATCAGAAGATATGCATCCTGAACATACTAAAAAAATCAGTGTAAATATGAGCATCAATATAACAGTATTTTTTTTCATTTTCAGGCCCCTCTTGTTTTCAAGCTCCTTTGATTAATTTCATGATTGGCCGTAAATCTTCAGGTCTGATATTTTCAAAACGTTCCTGTACCGGGTACTGTTGTCTCCAAGACCTGCACTCACGCTTAAAACCTTAATATTTTCAGCAGGACCGCAGTATCTGGTATAATCCTCAAAGAGATCTCTTTCAACCGGACTCATAGGAATCCCTGCGATTACAACAGAAGGAGAAAAACGCCGCCTGTTTTCTTTATCCCGGTAATAATCCCCCTCAGATTGTGGATTCATGCTTCCTGCAGCAACATAGTAAATTGACTTATGGTCGCTGAATGTAATCTTTAACCATAGGCTAAAGTTGTCCAGGTCTTCGCCATTCCAGTTCCAGGAAATTTTTCCCGGAGACAGGCTTACATCTTTATTCCACACACCTTCCCCGGTCATGGAAGGGTTTTGAGTATCAAGATAAAGTTCGTTGCCTTTGCAGTTGAGAAAGTCTCCTTCAAGGGTGCAGTCACCTTCGAAATTTCCCTCGTATACTATCTTTTCAGCAGACGTTGTTTGAAAATACAATATTGCCAGAACTGCAAGAAACAGGAACATGAATCCCAGTACAATATTTCTCCCTGGCTGCATGAAAAACAATCATTGCCTGAGAGTTAATAAACATTTCGAAATAAATTTATATTTTACAAATATAGTTATACTTTTTTTCAAGTTATGATTACTCTTCATGACTTATTTTTAAAAATAATATTCTTAATAAATAGCTTAAAAATTTTTGCAGTAATCAACTAATATCCTATTTTGAGCTGGTTCTTTCTAATTTTAATCATCAATAGGCAATGTATAAAATCTCTTCCATAAATACAAAATGCTGCAAAGTCAAAAATGTATTGTGTTTATATGGTTTTCTTATAACTCAAAGTTATTTTCTGCTTCTGAAAAAACGAAAGGGTTATTTAGTACTATGAATGTCCTAATTCTTATGACTATTATTGATACTAATTATCGGATTTTACAAATATCGCGCGTACTTTTTTTTCTATTAATGTTTTCATGTGTCCTTTTAGGTGTCATTATTCCTGCTGAATGTGCTATTGAACAGCGAGGGCCACTCGTAAGTATTGCAGGGGGAGATCATCACATTCTCAATGGAGAAAACTGCCCCGGGTTTTATTATTCAACCACTTCCGGAACATACTATGAGTCACTGGAACTTTCTTCTTCAGAGGACGGATTTATTGAAACAGGAGATGCGGTCTATACTTCAAAAATCAGTTCCGGTTCGACTGCTTTTTTCGGGAAGAAATATAAGGTTCTTGAGGATGGGCTGCTTAGCGAAAGCCTGGTAAGTTACGGAAGCCGTGATCTTCAACAGGGTAATGATTTTGATCTTGGAAATGGCTATAAACTGGTGCTTCAGGGGATAAATGGGGATTATGCCCTGCTTGAATTTCAGAAAAATTTTGTCCCTATTACTACGGAATCCGTAGAAGAAGGATCAAAATTTAACTTCAAGACAAGGATAGAAGGCACGGAATATGTAATTCTGGAAGGAACTCTGGACAAGGTTCTTGATAGTAAGGACCCCGTTGTGCGCCTTACAAGCGTAAACCGGTATTCAGATACGCCTCTCAAGGTCGAAACAGGAGATGAATACGGCAAGTTCGAAGTCACTGCGGTTACGAGTAAATATATTGAGTTGAAAAACAGAATGCCTATCAGGTTGCAGTTCGGAGATTATGTCTCCATCCTTGATGACCTGATCGATTTCAGGGTTGCTGATAATGTGTATCGGGCATGTTCTTGCAACATGACCAGGGATACTATCAAATCGTATAAGATCAGGGGCACATCCCTGGCTGTAAACCGCTCGGATTCCTCTCCTGATTCCTGCACCTGGACAGCTGATTCTTTTGGTATGCTTTTTTACGATCCTGAGTACAATCTCAGTACAGAAAGCCTTGAACTGTCCCTTGATGCCGGAAATGATTGGATCCCTGAAGGGGGTCTGGTTTATGAATCCCTGCCTGTTAAAGTCGCATATAATAACCCGGAGATGAGGGATTACTGGGAAGACTGGTTTAATGAAGGATATTCCGTGCTTGGCTGGAACGGTGGAAAATGTGCATCTCTCGGTAGTGACCGCGGTATTGTAAATATCCTTCTGGATGAGGATGAAAAACTCCTCCATCCGGGCGAAGAATATGACCTGAAAGAAGGGTATACCCTGAAAGTCACCGATCTGGATTCTGATAATGCCTGCCTGACTGTTTTCAGGAACAACCTCCCGGTTTATTCAAGCATAATTTCTCCCGGTAAGTCGGCAGACCTGGGTACTCACACCCTTCTCTACACAAAGGAGCTAAATGGGGTTGAAGTGCCTCTCTTTTCGGTATATGTTGACAGCGTCATACAGGGAGAGGAACTCTCTGCTGTTACTCTGAAATACCTTCTGCATTTTTCTGACAGCCCACTTGGACTGGATTATGGGAAGGAGTTCGGAGAGCTTACTGTTGTTGAGACCTATCCGAAAATCAGGCTCGAAAATAAACATGCGGTCTGGGCTGGTTCGGAAATCGAGGTAACGGAAGAAATCCGGATTGGCCGGTTTGAAAAGAAGACCTCAGGGAATCTCTACGTGACCTTTTACCCTTTCATGAACAGGGTGGAAAATGTGGAATCTATTCTTCCTTCCTCCACTCTCCTGTCCATACCTGTTATGAGTATTGAAGAATACCTGGTCGGAATCTGATACAATTTCTTGAGGTGAAACCATGAGGGACCACAACATCACGATCTACCCTTTTTCCGCTATAGTCGGGCAGGAAAAAATGAAAAAAGCCCTGGTCTTAAATCTTATCAACCCTAAAGTGGGAGGGGTGCTGATCAGGGGGGAAAAAGGAACTGCCAAATCAACTGCAGTCCGGGCGCTTGCCAATCTCCTGCCTGAAATCGAGGTGGTTGAAGGCTGCAAGTTCAAATGCAATCCTAATAATAGAAACGAACTGTGTGAAGAGTGCCTTGAAAAACTAAAAGCAGGGACCCTGAGAATTTCTCCGGTAAAAATGAAAGTTGCGGACCTGCCTGTAAGTGCCACTGAAGACCGGGTTGTCGGGACCCTTGATATCGAACATGCCATCAAAACAGGGGAAAAGCGCTTTGAGCCCGGAGTGCTTGCAATGGCCCACAGGGGCATCCTGTATGTGGATGAGATTAACCTTCTCGATGATCACCTTGTAGATGTGCTCCTGGACTCTGCGGCAATGGGGATAAACACTATTGAAAGAGAGGGGATCTCCTACTCCCATCCTGCTAACTTTGTGCTCGTAGGTACCATGAACCCGGAAGAAGGGGAACTGCGGCCGCAGTTGCTGGACCGGTTTGGTTTATGTGTGGATATAAAAGGTATCAGTGACGTGTCCCGGAGAGTTGAACTTATAAAATACAGGCTCAGTTATGAGGCAGACCCTGAAGCTTTTGCAGCAAACTGGCTGGCTTCCGAAACCGAGCTTTGCGGGCAGATTCTTCTGGCTCAGAAACTGCTTTCCGATGTCTGGATTTCAGATGACCTGCTTGAATTGATCAGCCAGATCTGTATTGACATGGGAGTGGACGGGCACAGGGCAGACCTCACCATGATGAAGACCTCGCTCACGCTTGCCGCTTTTTACGGAAGAACTGAAGTAACCGAGGAAGATGTCCGGGAGGCCGCAGGGCTTACTCTTTCTCACCGCATGCGCAGAAAGCCTTTTGATAATCAACCCGATAAACAGGATAAACTGGACGACAGTATTGAGAAACATAAGGAAAAGCAGAAGGAAAAACAGAAAAATCAGGACGAAAAACCGAAAAATCAAGACGAAAAACCGAAAAATCAAGACGAAAAACCGAAAAACGATGATCGAAAAGAGAAAGATAAGCACGAGCAGCAAAATAAAGGACCGAATAAAGACCCGGATCAGCAGCACAAACAAGCTGAAGGTAATCACCAGGAAGAGCCCGAAAATCAGAATACAGAGCAACCGGACGCTTCTTCGGAAACCACTTTTGAAATCGGGGAAAACTATCAGGTAAAAAAATTGTCTCCTGAATTTCGCAGAGCCCAGCGAAACGGATCCGGTAGGCGCAGCAAGGCCCTGACCCGGTCTAAAAAAGGCAGGTATATAAAAAGTTCAATTCCTCATGAAAAAACCACGGACCTTGCCTTTGATGCCACTCTGAGGGCAGCCGCTCCTTTCCAGCTTACACGGGAGAAGAATGGCAATTCCGTAGCAATTCATGAATCCGATTTCAGGGCGAAAATACGGGAGAAAAAAATAGGCAACCTTGTACTCTTTGTGGTTGATGCCAGTGGTTCTATGGGCGCCCGGCAGCGCATGGTTGCTTCCAAAGGTGCAGTCCTTTCAATGCTTATGGACGCCTACCAGAAACGCGACAAAGTGGGGCTTATCGCTTTTAAAGGGGACAGTGCGGAACTGTTGCTGCCTCCTACATCCAGTATAGAACTGGCTCAAAAGTATTTGCAGGAAATGCCTACGGGTGGAAAGACGCCTCTTTCGCAAGGCCTTGTAAAAGGGTATGAGGTCATAAAAACCGAACTCCTGCGTGATCCCGACACCTGTCCTTTTATGGTTCTGATCTCTGACGGCAGGGCCAATGTCAGTATGAATGGAGAATCTCCTCTTCAGGAAACAAAAACAGTAGCTTCCCGGTTAAGAGATGAAGGCATACAATCTGCTGTAATCGACACGGAAAACAGCATGATAAAATTCGGGTTTGCACAGCAGATTTCTACCGCCCTTGGGGCCACATACCTGACCCTTGAAAATTTAAAGTCAGATTCTATAGTCAATGCGGTTCGAGCTTCAGCTCCGTTTGATCTCCGGTCACCTTCAGGTGATTTTTCAGTTTGAGTCCTTTTTTTCAGTTTGAGTCCTTTTTGATTGCCTATTTTCGGACCTGACAACCTTTTTCAAAATAGGGTTTTATTTCTCCAAAATACAACAAAAGCTATATGTCTATCTAAAGCTGTAAACCATGCCTATGGATTTTCAGATCTTGGATGCAGATTACCAAATCGTCAATGACAGCGGGCCTGTCATCCGCCTCTTTGGCAGGGGAGCGGACGGAAAAAGTGTATGCTGCTTTGTCCCGGATTTTGAGCCTTACTTTTATCTCAAGGCCTCTGGAGACCTGCACGCTGTAGCAAGGCTTATAAAAGATACTTTTGAGCAGGTCAAAAAGGTCGAAATTGTCGAAAAATTTGAACCTGTCGGATACCAGAAAACAAAGAAAGAAATGCTCAGGATTACTACCCGCCTGCCAAGGGATGTGCCTGAGATAAGGGACGAGATTCTGAAGATCCGGGATGTTTTGAGAGCTGAAGGGGACTGGCAGATTTATGAAAGTGATATTCTCTTCAGAAACCGTTTTTTAATTGACAGGAACCTTGGAGGCATGGTCTGGGTCTCTGCAGAAGGGCAGCCAGTAGACCCCCCTCGATACTTCAGGACCGGTTCTGCAGGCAGTTCCCATTGCGAAAACTTTGCATGTGATTCTTCAATCCTTGCATCCGGGCTAAAGAGGGTTGAAAGCCTGGCCATTGCTCCTTTGAAGTACCTCTCTTTTGATATTGAGTGCCTGCCCCTTGACGGAGGGATGCCTTCTCCTGACGTCTCCCCCATAATCATGATCAGCTTTTCCTTCGAGCCCGAATATAAAGGGCATAAAACCCTTATTCTGCTGGCAAAACCTGCTGAAGGTATGGACGGGGATGTTATTCCATGCAGGGACGAAACCGAGATGTTAAACCGGTTTTTTGAGATTCTTTGCGAATATGACCCTGACATTGTTGCAGGGTATAACCACCAGGACTTCGATATTCCTTATATCACGGACAGGGTCAAAGCCCTTACTGCAAAAGGGGAAGTGATCAATCCTGTTGTTGGCAGGGACGGCAGCCAGATAGGTTATAGAAGGTTCGGGCTCATTACCCGGACTGAACTGAAAGGAAGGGTAGTTGTGGATGCCCTTCCTCTTATAAGGAGAGCTTTCAGCCTGAAGCAGTATACCCTGAGAGTCGTTTCAAAAGAACTTCTGAACCGTGAAAAACTTGATGTTGCTCCGATGGAGATGGAAGAGTACTGGAATGATTCCGGGGATAAATTCCGAAAATTTGTTGATTATTCACGCAGGGACTCCGAGCTTGCCCTGGAGCTTGTCCTTGAGCTGAGGCTCCTTGATAAATACATTGCTCTTGCCCAGGTAAGCGGGTGCCTGCTCCAGGAGATTGTTGACGGAGGCCAGACTTCCATGGTTGAGACTCTTCTCCTCAGGGAATTCGGGCTGAAGGACAGGGTTATTCTTCCAAAACCAGGGGACGAGCTTTCGTCTGAAAGGTACGATATGAGTTCGGACCTGAAAGGTGGAGAGGTACTGGAACCGAAGAAGGGCCTTCTGGAAAATGTGCTGATCCTTGACTACAAGTCTCTTTATCCGACCATCATGATGGCTCACAACCTGTGTTACACAACTGTTGTGACTCGAGACAGGCCTGATGGGATAACTATCACACCTCCTTCGGGGGGAGAATTCGTGCCTCCGGATGTATTCAGGGGTATTGTGCCTTCCATTCTTGAAGATCTGCTTAACCAGAGGGGAGAGACAAAGAAAAGGATGAAGCGGGCCTCGGATGAAAACGAGTATCGTGTGCTTGATGCCACCCAGCTCGCCCTGAAAATCCTGTTGAACAGTTTTTACGGTTATTCGGGGTATGCCCGGGCAAGGCTCTACAGCCTGACGCTTGCAAACGCCGTAACCAGTTTTGGAAGAAGCAATATCCTGAATACACGGGACCTTATCAACAATACTATAGGAAAAATCGTTCTCAGAGGTTCGGCAGCTTTACTTCTCGAAGAAGCAGGGGAACTTTCCTCTCAGGACAGAATTGTCGAACTGTCAGTTGCTTATGGGGATACGGACAGTGTTTTTGTGCACTGCAGTTCAGGAGGAGATGTCTCCCTTGAAGATGTCAGTCTTGTAGGGAACAGGCTTTCAGAGATTGTTTCGGCTTCTCTGCCTGACCCGATGGAGCTCGAGTTCGAATCTGTTGCAAAACGCGCCCTTCTCATTGCAAAGAAACGCTATGCACTCTGGCTGTTTGAGCCCAAAAATTCCGGATGGGAAGACAAAATCAAGGTCAAAGGCATGGAAACAGTGCGCAGGGACTGGTGCGAACTGACTTCAATAACTCTTAACAGGGTTCTTGAGCTTGTGCTTATAGAGGGCGATGTTGACCAGGCTGTAGAACACGTCCGTAAGGTGGTCAACGATGTCAGAAACCTTGACCCTGGAAAAGACGCCGAGCTTATTGAAAAGCTTGTCCTGACCCGGACCCTTACCCGGAAAACTGAAAGCTACAAAAACAAGCAGCCACACCTGACCGTTGTAGAAAATCTGAGGAAGCGGACCGGGGTCATGCCTTCGATAGGGACAAGGATTCCTTTTGTTATCATCGCAGGAAAAGGCCTCTTTGTTGAGCGGGCCGAGGATCCCGACTATGTCCGGGAGCGCAATGTGCCTATAGATGTGGATTACTATATTAAGAAGCAGATTCTGCCCCCCGTGGAACGCATTCTGGGGGTTTTTGGAGTCAAAATGTCTTCCCTTGACTTTGATTCTAAGCAGAAGGGCCTCTTTGATTTTGAAGTGAAGAGACCTGAAGTGAAAACGCAGGAAAAAGAAAAAGTCTCCTCTCAAAAGGAGACCGAAGGGATAGTACAGGAAGAAAAAATCCAGTGTCCGGAAAACGGGCGTGCAGAGCAGCGTTCCCTGTTCGATTTCTGACGCCCGAATTGCGCCTCGCCCGAATTGCGCCTCGCCCGAATTGCGCCTCGGGAGTACGCGGTCCGTTTCACTCGCTTCGCTCGCTCAAGCAGACTAATTTATAGTTTATCGCAGTGAGCTTCTCTTAAGAGGACTGAATTACAAATATCTCTGATCCATACAACTTTATTCACTATACCGGGTCGTTCTTGCCACGCTCGACGCACGGCTCGGGGTTAAGGAAAATATCTATCTGGCTGACAGGCCGTCCCAAGCGCCGTGGTATCTGACCCTTTACCATACATTCTGGCCCTCTGTTTTATGTCCTGCTTTTTTATCGGGTATTATGTCCTGTTTTTTTATCGGGTATTATTTCCTGTTTTTTTTATCGGGTATTTGGCAACCTGTTTTGAAGATTATTAACTGTGGCATTATATTTCTTTTATATCTTTACTATATAGTAAAACAGTTTAATTGGTACTTATTTTTTATATGTACTACAATACATTATATGTGGCGAATATTTATATATCTCTCTCCTTTTATAATCAATTATACTGGAACTACCTTTAATAACTATAGATTAATGATTTCTCATTATTTTTTATGGAGTATGTGTAACATGGCGAATAAATTCAAAGCATACACAACCCTCACATTACTGGTGATCGGGCTTGTGTTTCTGGGAATTGGATGTACCGGGAATGAAAATGGTGAAGGCTCTTCCTCGGTTCAGGATATTTCTCTGAAAGGTTCAGACACAGTTCTTCCCCTTGCTCAGGCTGAAGCTGAAGAATTTATGACTGAATTTCCTGAAAAGAGTGTGACAGTTACCGGGGGCGGGTCCGGAGTTGGGATTGCTGCGCTCATTGATGGAGGGGTGGACATTGCTACTGCATCTAGAGAAATGAAAGCTGATGAAATCGAAGCTGCTAAAGCAAATGGCATCAATCCGGTGGAGCACACTATTGCCATTGACGGCATTTCAGTGGTTGTAAACTCCAATAATCCTGTTTCTGAACTTACCTTTGACCAGCTGCGCGGCATCTACAACGGGAGCATCAGCAACTGGAATGGTGTTGGTGGCGAGGACAGGCCTATTGTGGTGATTTCTAGAGACAGCAGTTCCGGAACTTATGAATATTTCAAGGAAGCCGTGTTGCTTGGGGACGAGTTCCGGCCTGATGCCCTTACCCAGCCTGCAACAGGGGGAATTGTGAGTGAGGTTACTCAGAACCCCAGCGCAATCGGATACATAGGCGTTGCATACCTCGATGAGAGCGTAAAGGCCCTGAGCCTGGATGGTGGAAACGGCTCTGAATACCCAAGCTCTGAAAATATCATAAGTGGTGCATACCCACTTTCAAGGCCTCTGTACTTCTATACTGATGGGGAGCCTTCTGGCCTCACAAAGGAATTCATCGACTATGTGATGAGTGAGGACGGGCAGAGCCTGGTGTTTGAAATTGGGTACTTCCCGATAAATCAGTAAACAGAAACACAATTTCAAGGGAATACAATGCTCAACAGAAAATATAAGGAAAAAACGATCGAATCGGTGCTTTTCTCAGTAAGCGCCCTTACTGTCGTCCTCCTTTTCCTTATATGCCTCTTTTTATTCAGGGACGGTTTACTTCTTTTTAAAGCTACGTCTCTTCTGGACTTTCTTACAGGGAAGTTCTGGTACCCGACATCCGTAAACAGGCAGTTCGGGTTATTGCCTCTGTTTTTCGGTTCACTTCTTGTTACCGCCGGAGCAATTCTTTTTGCCGTGCCTCTGGGGATTGCTTCTGCCATCTATATTTCCGAGATTGCGCACCCAAAGGTTGCGGATTTCCTTAAGCCCTTTATCGAGATCCTGGCAGGTATTCCTTCGGTTGTATTCGGGTTCTTCGGGCTTGTTGTACTGGTCCCGTTTGTGCGGACTGCCTTTAACCTGCCTACGGGACAAACTGCTCTTACAGGCTCGATTATGCTCGGGATCATGGCGCTTCCCACGATAATTACTATTTCAGAGGATGCCATAAGTTCTGTTCCCAGCACTCTCAAGCAAGGTTCGCTTGCTCTTGGGGCCACAAGATGGCAGACTATATACAAGGTCATAATCCCTGCAGCCCTTTCCGGAATTTCAGCAGCTGTAATGCTTGGTATAGGGAGGGCTATAGGGGAGACAATGACTGTCATGATGGTAACCGGAAATACTGCAATAATTCCTTCTTTTCCCGGAGGCATTCTGGACCCTGTGAGGACAATGACTGCCACAATCGCACTTGAGATGGGGGAGGTTCCCCAGGGAAGTACTCACTTTCATGCCCTCTTTGCGGTTGGGTCTGTACTTTTCATCATAACTTTCCTGATCAACCTGATTGCGGATTCAATTAAAAAGCGATACAGGTTCAAGGTGGACTGAGCATGGGATTGAATGCAAGAACAAGTGAAAAAATTGCCTTTGCACTGCTCAGGCTTGCAACACTGATGGTAGCAGGGTTTGTGCTGATTATCCTTGCCTATATTGTTTACAATGGGTACAGTGTAATTAGCATTGAGTTCCTTACCGAGATGCCCAGAAGGATGATGACGCAAGGTGGGATCTATCCTGCAATTGTGGGCACTTTAACTCTTATCCTCGGGTCAATGGCTGTGGCTCTTCCCATGGGGATTCTGGCTGCCATCTACCTCAACGAGTACGCAGGAGAAACCCGAACTACCTGGCTTATAGAAATGGCAATTAATAATCTTGCAGGAACTCCATCTGTGGTGTTCGGGCTTTTCGGGCTGGCACTGTTTGTTAAATACTTTGGTTTTGGCCCTTCTATACTTTCGGCCTCTCTCACCCTTTCTCTCCTGATCATTCCGGTGATTATCCGTTCCAGCCAGGAAGCCCTGATTACAGTCCCTAAAGAGTACCGGGAATCCTCTCTCGCGCTTGGGATCAGCAAATGGCAGACCATAAGGCATGTGGTCCTGCCGGCAGCTATTCCGGGAATTGTTACAGGTTCCATCCTGAGTATTGGAAGGGTTGCAGGGGAAACGGCTCCTATTCTTCTTACGGGCGCAGCTTACTACCTGCCAAGGTTGCCTGACTCGATCTATTCCCAGTTCATGGCCCTTCCCTACCATCTCTTCGTGCTGGCCACCGCCGGGACAAACATTGCCCAAACCAGGCCCCTTCAGTATGGGACGGCTCTGGTCCTGTTGATGATTGTGCTGGGCTTAAACCTTATAGCGGTTCTGATCCGCAGGCATTACAGGCAAAAATTGAAAATTTGATTTAAGTTTTGTTAATAACGTATCAGGGTTTATATGATAATTGAGGTCCATAAATGACTGAAGCTGTTCAAAACGTAGCTCCGCCCCAGATAGAAGTAGAAAACCTTAATCTGTGGTACGGGGAAAAGCAGGCTCTTAAGAATATCTCCATGCATATCCCCAAAAACAGCGTAACCGCTCTTATCGGTCCTTCCGGTTGTGGAAAGTCTACCTTCATCCGGTGTTTTAACAGGATGAACGATCTTATCAAAAACTGCAGGGTCGAAGGTAAAATCTCGATTGAAGGTAAGGATATCTATGGAACAGGCGTGGATGTTGTTGACCTCCGGAAACGTGTTGGAATGGTTTTCCAGAAGCCCAATCCTTTCCCGATGTCCATTTACGACAACATCGCATACGGGCCGCGTATTCATGGTATAACTAAGAAAGATCTGGATGGAGTTGTCGAGGGTGCCCTTCGTTCGGCTGCCATCTGGGATGAGACCTCAGACCGGCTCAAGTCTCCTGCCCTTTCCTTGAGTGGGGGGCAGCAGCAAAGGCTTTGTATTGCCAGGACTCTGGCAGTAAAGCCCGAAATCATTCTTTTCGATGAGCCCTGCAGTGCTCTTGATCCTATTTCAACATCAAGGATCGAAGAACTGATCATTAACCTTAAAAAAGATTATACGATAGTAATTGTAACTCATAATATGCAACAAGCGGCAAGGATTTCGGACTACACGGGCTTTTTCCTAATGGGGGAACTGATTGAGTTCGGTCAGACAAGACAGATTTTTCAAAATCCTATGGAACAAAGCACTGAGGATTATATTACTGGTAGGTTTGGGTGATTAATATGGTTCGAGAACGATATCTAAGGCAGCTGGACCTGCTCAAGGAGTCCGTACTTTCTCTCGGGGAAATGTCTGAACTGATTTTTCACGACTCCATGGAGGCGGTTATAGACCTCAATGTCGAGCTTGCCAAAAAGACGCTTGCCCTTGAGCCGGAAGCAGATAAACTTGAGGAAGGAATCGAGGTTTCGATTTTTGACCTGCTTGCGCTTCAGCAGCCCATGGCCAGCGACCTCAGGCTTGTTGTGTCGGCGCTTAAGATGGCGGCAGACCTTAGAAGGGTCGTGGGGCTTTCAATCAATATTGCCAGAATTCCCGGAAAAATCGAAGGTGGGCATGTGAAACCGCTCATCGACACCAAAAGAATGGCAGATATTACCGCAGATATGATTGCAAATTCCATCAAAGCTTTCGAGACGCGGGACCCTGAACTTGCAAGAGCGACAGCCGCCCGGGATGAAGAGGTCGATCAGATCTTTTATGCAGTCTGGGTAGAGTTAATAGAAATGATGGCTAAAGACCCAGGTATTATTTCCAAAGCCACACATTTGCTCTTCCTGATCCGCTACCTGGAAAGGATTGCAGACCACTGCTGCAACATCTGTGAGAGTGTTGTCTATCTTACGACGGCTGAACGCATTAAGTTAAACTGAAACGGCTTTCTGGCTGTTTTCCTTTATTTTTTCTTTTCCTTTTTTCCTCTGCATCTTTTTTCTTTCCTCCTCTCCTCTGCATCTTTTTTCGTTTCTCTCATTTTTGTTTTCTCTCATTTTTGTTTTCTCTCATTTTTGTTTTCTCTCATTTTTCTCCTTTTACTCAAGTTTTTCTTTTTTCACCCCTTCTTTTCTCTTATTTTTCGATCTTCAGTGATGTGCATGTTTTAAGTATATTTATAAGCATATAGACGCCCATGCCTGATATTTATATCAAAAATACGAGAATTTATTATAATAACTCTCTTCAGCCTGCCGAAATCCTTATTGAGAACGGCAAAATCACTAAAATCGGAAAGGACTTCAGGGTTTCAAGTTCGGACATGGTAATAGATGCAGGGGGTGCACTTACCCTGCCTGCCGGAATTGACGTGCATGTCCATTTCAGGGAACCGGGCATGACTCTAAAGGAAAACTGGTACACAGGGTCATGCTCTGCAGCTGCAGGGGGTATTGCCACCGTTATTGACCAGCCAAACACCATACCTCCTACAACAGACAGGCGCACTTTTGAACAGAAGCTCAAACTTGCCCGGAACAAGTCAATTGTTGACTTCGGGATTAACGGCGGGGTTACGGGAAACATTGAGAAGCTCAAAGAACTCTGGAGGCTGGGAGTCACGGCTTTCGGGGAAATCTTCATGGCTGAGTCTACAGGCGGGCTAAACATCAATGAAGAAACATTTGAAGAAGCCCTAGCTGAGATCAAACGCCTCGGAGCCCTTGCTACAATCCATGCCGAGGATGAAAAGATGCGCCTTGAAATGGAACAGTTGTTGAAAGATGATGTTTCTTATGAGTACCATTCAAGGGTACGCCCAAACGAATGCGAGGCATCGGCTGTCAAGAGTGCTCTTGAACTCATTTCCAAACTCCAGGTCAGGGCACATTTCTGTCATCTAAGTACGCTTGAAGCTGTTGGAATGATACGAAAAGAAAAATATCTTGCAAAAAGAGAAAACAAAACATCCCTTTTTACATGTGAGGTTGCTCCTCATCACCTGTTTCTCTCTACGAAGGACTGGGAGAGGCTCAGGTCTTTTGGAAAAATGAACCCTCCTCTGAGGGGAAGCCACAGCATCAAAGCGCTTGTAAATGGGCTGAATGACGGGACTATTGACATGGTGGCGTCAGACCATGCTCCACACCTTGAGTCTGAAAAGGATGTCGATCTCAGGGTAGCTCCTTCCGGGGTGCCTGGGGTTGAAACCCTTATGCCTCTCATGCTTGCCGCGGTCAGAAAAAATATCCTGCCCCTTTCACAGATGATTATGGTAACAAGCAGAAACCCGGCAAAGGCTTTCGGGCTGGATCTTCAGGGAAAAGGCCGGCTTGAAGTGGGGTTTGATGCAGATCTCATTATTGTAGATCCACGCAACCTTCAACCCATAAAAGCTGAAATGCTGCACAGTAAAGCTGGCTGGACGCCTTTTGAAGGAATGGACGCGGTCTTTCCGCAATATACACTCTCCAGAGGAGAGGTAATCTGGATAGAAGAGTCCATTAATGCAAAGCCGGGAAGGGGTAAGTTCCTTGAAGGCGGCGGAAAAAGGTTAGAAGAAGATGATGAAGAAAACTCTGAAGAGGCCGGATATGATTGAGCTTCCGGAACTCTCCATTTTAAACACTTTTTTAGTAATATTCAATTGAGTCCAGCTGGGAATGTAATAGCTCCTGATGCTTCTTTTCAAGGAACTTATATACCGCGCCGTGTGTAGCTCCGTCAAGCAGCATTTTTATGGCTGTTCGGATTATGGTGTTCTGTTCAGGGTATCCGAGTATGGATACGGTTTTTCCGTATACTGATATCTTGACATTTATCAGGCTTTCCGCAAGCTCTCTGGTTCGTCCACCTCTTCCTATAATCCTGCCTTTTACGCGCTGGAGCTCTTTTGGAGTGGTGGCGACGTCGGATAGGTCAATGATCTCAAGCATTAACATGTCATCTTCAAGGATTCCAAGGGCTTTTTCGGGACTAAAACCTCTTCCTATAGCTTTGAGGGTTTCAAGAATCCTGAA
Organism: Methanosarcina sp. 2.H.A.1B.4; assembly: GCF_000979385.1. Taxonomy (NCBI): domain Archaea; kingdom Methanobacteriati; phylum Methanobacteriota; class Methanomicrobia; order Methanosarcinales; family Methanosarcinaceae; genus Methanosarcina; species Methanosarcina sp. 2.H.A.1B.4. Next base: position 2,074 of record NZ_JJOV01000091.1, on the reverse strand, counting down.
TTCTTTCAATGGATCTTCCCCGCAGGTAATATCGATTTTTCCGCTGTCGCTGTCTATGTCCAGTTGACAAGCGGTTTTGTCCTCGATAAATTTCTTTGTTTCTCCTTTAGGACCAATAATTGCTCCGATTCGCTCTTTGGGAATTTTAAGATACTGAGTCATGTTGTTTCCGCCTGTATTTTTGAAAGCAGTTCTTCAGGTTTGTCTGTTATTCCATAGCGGCTGAAGAACCTGAGTATATTTTGCACGTCTCTGTAGAGAAACTCTCTGGCATTAGGGTGTTCTAGAGTCACAGACTGCCCCATGTCGATGAAAATCGGGGTCGTATCTGCCGGATCAATGAGGATATTGTATTCACTCAGGTCGGCATGGACGAGATTCGCTTCTTTATTGAGGAGGCGCATATATTCGACGATTCTGTCATAAACAAGCTTTGCTTCATCGTTTTCCAGGTGCGTGTTCTTCAATAGGGGATAGGGCACCTTTTCTTCTCCCATGAACTCCATTATAAGAATATTTTTCTCCGCAACCAGTGGCTCAGGCACTCGTATTCCTGCGCTCTTTGCACGCGTCAGGTTCTGGAATTCCTTGCGTGTCCATGCAAAAATGATGTCTCGCCTGTTATTTCTAATGTTTGTGAAGCGAGGGTCTTTCATAATATAGGCATCCATCGCCTTGAAAGTGCTGCTGGCCATTCTGTATATCTTTATTGCCAGTTCTCTTTCCTCACCTTCTGCATAGAAGACATTTGCTTCCTTTCCAGTACTGATCGAGCCCCCCAGCGCCTTTATTATGCCTTTATTGGAAAGGGTATAAAGGACTTTAAGGGTGGGCACGTCGAATACATTTTCTTCCACCTTCAGCCTTTCGGAGTCTTTCTCCCTGGCACGTGCTTTATCTTTGGCGCTGTCAAGGCGCCTTATTTTTTCGTCCTGGTCCATTCCTATGTTATCCTTTCAGGTACCCTTTTCTCTCGAGCCAGTCTACCTGTGGCCTTGTGTATTTCCATATCACGTCTGCCTTTTCGTTCTGAAATTCCCATGGCACAACAATGACAACATCTCCTTCTCTAATCCAGGTTTTCTTCTTCATCGAACCTGGGATTCTCCCCATACGGACGACTCCATCTATGCAACGGAGCTTAAGACGGTTTGCACCAAGGAGACTTTCAACGGTTGCCAGAATCTCGTTATTTTCCCTTTGCGGAGTACGTATTCTTGTAACGGTCTCTTCCGCGCTGGGGTTGGCGTTTGATATAGGTTTCTTTAAGTCTGCCAGTGTGATACCTCGTTATATGTAGTTTGCAATTATTATAGTATTTTTAATTTTTATACCCTATATATCCTATATCTCTTTTTTCGGGCTTTAAGGTTATTCATCGTGCCGCTTTCAACTTCCTGTTGTTATTTTAATGCTGCGCTTTTCTGCTTTCTTTTTATCTCTTCTTATTATCCTTTTTTTCAATGTGACGCACACGGCGACAGGTATATATATCGGATGCGTGTTTGTATGTCTTACACGTGAAACAAGCGTGCATCGCTCTCGAATTATTAATTCAAGGGTGGAATTCAGGGGCTGAAAAATCAAACTTTCATTATATGTTATGTTTGTTTTTCTTTACAATGTTGCCTGAATGAAAATCTTTATATACTACAACTCATGTATGTATGTTTCCAGTGCCAACATGAATATTGTTGTGTTGGTTGGTTCTCTCATAGTCATGTGGTTTGATATTTCGTCTTTTTCAAAAGAGAAATGCAATGCCTTATATACTATGAGCGTGTACATATATCTCTCTCTCTGGCGTGGACCTCAAATCCCGCGAGAAAGTTTTCTCATAGTAATCTGGTGAAGGTTCTTCCTGTCAAGGGGGGAATTAGGTACCTTTAAATACTATGAGTGAGTAACTATAATTTCCTGCATCATAAATGCAGCAATTACTACTCATTATTAATTTGGTGGAGACAGGAGTTATTTTTTCTGTCTGACGAGGATTTGTCGGTTCGGTTAATTCTGGGTGATAGATGTTTCAACATCTATCGCGAAATGAACTAACTGAATTGCTAGTTGTTAG